>JAHEDF010000161.1 GCA_024641365.1 Planctomycetota bacterium
CAAGTGCATTACCCCCAGCTACCTGAATCGGATAGTTTTGTGTGCTATGCGATGCATGTGGATGCGCACAACCCCATAACACCACTGTACGATCCAACATAGTCCCATCGCCTTCACGCGTATCATGTAATCGTTTCAAGAAATACGCATGTTGTTCTGCACGCCACAGATCCCATTTTCCTGAAAAATCTTCTGGGCGTTTATGGGCAATATCGTGCGTCGCTCCTTTATAGCCGAGTACATAGGTTGCATAATTCCATAATTCGCTGCTAGATGAATATTCACTCTCCAACATCAAAGTCGCATAACGTGTCGAATCAGTGACAAAGGCGAGATAAACTAAATCATACATACAGCGAATATATTCTTGCGGTTCTTTAACGACTGCTTCTAAATTTAATCCATCGGTATTAACTTTAGGCAATGGCTTGTGCGTCCATTGATCCGTTCGTTCTACCCGCTTTTCGATAGAGCGAACAGAATCCAAATATTCGTCCATTTTTTGTTGATCTTCATGACCAAGACGCTTGTGAAATGCTTTACTGTTATCGAGTAATAAATCTAAAATACTGGCTTCGCGTTTTAAGCGAGCTCGCACTTTATCGACACCCTCACCTGCATAGGGAACGAATAAACGATTAAATATTTCTTTGGGCTTATGCAGAGAGGGAATTGGCTGCCCAGGACCACGATGTGAAAGTGTTTTAGACATAGAATAGGAGCCAGTGCCACCTTCAGTCCCAAGCACTAAAGAATCGTAGCGTGTTTTATGGCCATGCACTTTCGCTGCTGCTTGATCAATCGAAATATTATTGGTCTTTTCTGTTTCACCCATATCAGCACCAGTCGCAAATACATCGCCGCTGCTATGGCCACCAAGCTTCCACCCGCCTTTGTGGTCTAATCCCTGTAAATAACTAAGATAATTTTTATATGGTTCAAAAGGTTTAGCGGATTGATTAAAGGTCAGTGGTCCAGGTTGAGCACATGGCCACCAGCTCCAATCGTGATGCGGTCCTTTAAATCCAGCTTTTGGTAATCCATCTTCTGCACCGGGCATATAACAACCGTAGGCAAAATAACCGACCATAATTCGTTTCGGTAATTCGTTCGTTGGGCTGGACGACGATGGCGTTGCAGCAGTCGCCCAATTCATGCCATTAAGAAATGGAAGCGCGAGGGCAACACCGCATCCGCGCAACATGTCCCGACGATGAATATGCCAAGGTTTCTGTGCCATAACTATTTCACTTTCTGAACAGGGACATCACGCATCAATTCACTGCTGCAAATGGACACGATGATGTCACGGATTTTAAACTGATTTTTTTCAGCTGTTTCGTATAACTTCGCAACCGCAAAACGATCACGCACCTGTAGCTCACGACCTAAAGCATAGGTCATTAATCGTCGAATGACATTTTCTACAATATCACGTTTACGCTCTTTTAGTAAAAATTGTTTTAAATCGCGCATGCCATTTACCTGCGGCCCTTGTGGAACGCGCGATTCAGCACTAATTGGCTCTGTATTAATTGACGCCAAATAGGCATTATAATTATCTAATGATTTATGGGTTTTCTCATTAAAGCCCGCAATCCGCGCTCCCATTTTTGGCACCTTTGGTTGGTACACGCCGATGGCATTATACTGCTCAAATGGAATACCCCACGGATCTAAGCGCACATGACAATCATTGCAGCTTTCTACTTGACGATGTTTGGCTAATAATTCCGCAATAGTAAGTGCCTTTTCAGCTGACTCTCCTGCTGAATCAGATAATGCCGGCACTTCAGCTGGTGGTGGCGCAACAGTATCGCCCAAGATCGCTTCGCGTAACCAGACAGCGCGATAAATTGGATGCGGAGCAGTACCGGTACCGTTGCCAATTAACATGGATCCATGAGTAAGCAGTCCACCAAGATTATTGTCTGGCTTTATTGGTACTGCACGAAATCCCACACCTTCGACACCACTCAGATTATAGTGAGCCGCTAATCGATCATTAATAAATACAAAGTCAGAATCAACGATATTTAAAACACTCGCATTGCGACGCACTAATTCGCCAATAAATCCGTGGGTTTCTTCAATCATGTAATCACGAACTGTAGGGATATACGGAACTTCGGTCCCTGCACGTTCACCACGAGGAACTCGATATAAAAAACGAGGAAATATTTCTTTATTAATCGGCACCGTTTTCATCTTTGTTAAACTTAACCATTGCGTGGTAAAATTAGCAATAAAATCATTAGCTCGTTCATCTACTAACATGCGTTTCGCCTGCGCATTTATAATACTGGGATTAGTCAGTTGCTTTTGTGCCGCTAAGGACAGCAACTGATCATCAGGCATGCTCGCCCACAAAAAATACGATAATCGAGAAGCTATTTCATAATGATAATTCGTTGCATCATCGGTTGTGGTGTGAAAAAGAAATTGGGGTGCGATTAACACCATCGCTAATGTTTCGCGAATCGCGGCCTCAAAAGTCTCCATGTCTGGTCGCAATAAAGCAAAGATACGGCCAAAGTGCTCGACTTCATTATCGGTTGGTGGGCGGCGAAAAGCCCGCGACATAAAGCGAATTAATACTTCTCGTACATACGCAGACGGATTGCTGTCACGTAGTGGTGAATCAAATAAAATTTTTGTATGGTAAATCGGTGGCCACACATCCGTTAATGGCGATTCAAATTCAAGCTCATGTAATACCACGCGAGGAAGCGTGAGATCCCGCGACGTCTCTACTACGTCATTTAGTGTGCCATTATCAAAAATGTTTTGTGGCGTTATGTGCAATTTATCTGGTTGCGGCACACCATTTTTAAGCGGTAATTGTTCAACAGGAAAATTTTCAATACGTCCAATAAATTCAAATGCTTGTGGCTGATCTGGATTATTCGACAAACGTACAGTTGTAATAGGTTCTACTTGCAAATTTCCGGAATTGCGATCCAGCGGGTAGCCCATGACCAAACGCAACGGCACTTCTGTATAACCGCTCGGTAATATGGCTGAAGCCTTAAAACGAATACGAAATTCACCATGCGCAGGAAAACCTTTTAATCCCATACCAGAGGCCGCTGAATTACGACGGTTTCCATTAACACCTATTTCGTCTAAACCCATACCACTAAAGTTACCATTGGCATCCCACGTTCTTTTTGTGGTAAAAGCAGTTGGTTTATCCGGATCAACAATCGCACTTGCTATGGCAAATCGTGCAATTTCTAAATATCGATCAATTTGCTCCGGCCCCATTCGCATAAATTCAGCAGTATTGTTAAAATGGTATGGTTTTACGGGATCTTCTGATAAGCGGTCTATGATTGACAATTTAAAACCAAGCAAATCACGTAAGGTGTTTTCGTATTCAATATTTGTTAATCGACGCGTAGTTGGTTCGCTCGTCGCCGGTTTGCTGGTCGCTACGTAGGTATGTAAGCCATTTTCAATCCAATCTGCAATTGCCCCACGATTAGCACTATCTGGTTGTTTTTCATCTTCAGGGGGCATTTCTCCTGATTTAAGAACATCAAGAATTTTTCCCCATTGTTCAATTGCCTGTCCACTAGCCACATCACCCGATAATGTATGCAGCGTTACTTTGCCCTTACTCTTTTTGGGCCCATGGCATTGCACACAATAGGTTTCAAAAAATGGGGCAACACCTGCTTTAAAACCTGCTGTACCTTGAGACAGCTCGGCTGCCTGGAGCGAGCCGTTACCGCACAACAGCGACACAGCTACAAATGCAAAAAAAATATTTTTCATACGCACCAAAACGAGCAGGACATATAAATGTACCTCATGAATGAGCTATTTATTGGTGATTATACAAACCGTTGTGTGCTGCGTTTGAGTCAACGTCCTACTGATAAGCGCCACTCTTAAGACAATTTTATGCTCATTCCATGCTTCCCAGTATCGATTATTTTCTGCACTGGTCATTTACATGTCTTTTTAGGACAATAACGCTGATCCACACGTACAAAGCTATGATTTACATGAACGTGCAGCATTCCAATACATCATCTTTTGCAGCAGCGAACGTGCCCATAATTCGATTTGGGAGCACCAAAACGGCTACCGATTAGCGAGACGACGCGGACTCACTCCAGTCGGCAACGGTACTAAATCGCTGGGCGCTAATTCTCCACGCGCGATATGAAAGTGTCCTAAAATAGCGATCATCGCAGCATTATCAGCGCAATGTCGCGGTTCTGGTAAATACAAAGTTAATCCCGCTTTTGCCGTCTCTTTTTGTAGGCGCGCCCGTAAACCACTATTACAAGCAACCCCACCACCAACGGCGACCGCTTTTACCTGCTGTTGCTCAGCAGCGAGTAATAATTTTGTTACTAAACAATCGACGACCGCTTCCTGAAATGCCGCACAGGCATTGTCTATGCCATGCTCATCAAGTGTTAAAGGATCACGCCCTAATGGTCCACGTACTTGATATAACAACGCCGTTTTCATTCCTGCAAAACTTAAACGTAGGGTGTCGTCACGTAAAAAACTTCGCGGTAATTGAAATGCTGATGGATTACCATGTTGAGCACGCTTATCGATGTGTGGACCACCAGGATAATCGAGTCCCAATGTGGTTGCCGCTTTATCAAATGCTTCACCGGCCGCATCATCGATAGTACCACCAATTAATTGAAATCGCCCAGGCGCATCTCCAATATAAAAATTACTGTGACCACCTGATGCAACCAAACCAACCAGCGGATAAATTACCTCAGGACGCTGCACATGAATGGCGGCCAAATGAGCTTGAATATGGTCGACTGCGGCCAATGGTAATTGGCGTCGTTGCGCAATAACTTTTGCGGCGGTAACGCCGGTAAGCAAACTACCGATAAGCCCCGGCCAAGCGCCGACAGCGATACCAGTTAAATCGTTAAGCGTTAACTCCGCTTGGCATAATACCTGATCAATGAGTCCAGGTAATGAAGCGACATGGCCGCGCGCCGCTAATTCTGGCACAACACCACCCCAAGTTGCAAAATCATCGGCCAAACTAGCAATAGCTTCCGCAACGACCGCATGGCCGTCACGTACAATTGCCACTGCCGTTTCATCGCAGCTACTTTCAATACCTAACACCAAGCTCATAGCCGCAGCGTGGTTAGCTTCTGTCACTGACAAGTCATGAGACGCCTAATTAGCCACCGGATAGCATCCGAGTTAGCTTGCGGGGTATAGGTACATGAGGTACTTTAATATTCAGTTGTGGTAGTGAAAATGGGTTCATCATGACCATTTTTTGCCACCAGCTGTTTCAGCCAATGGACAAACCGAAGGAATAGGCACGTGAATTTACCAATTGGCGTTGTGTTAATCGTCGGTGCTGATGCAAATGTCTTACAAGCAATGGAAAGCTTGGAATTGGGCAAACAATTTTCGCTACGCTTTTGTAACAATGCTGTAGAAGCTCGAAAAATATTACAAAGTGAAGAAGTTGAAGTTGCCTTAGTTGACCAACATCTCCTAGACAACGGGCCGACCGGAGTCGATTTGTTAGCGGTTTTGCGCGAACAAGATGCAGACTGTTATCGTATTCTTTTTACCGCGGCTACTGATATTGATTTTTTTGTGTCTGCAATTAATCAAGGGTTAATTGATGCATTTTTAATTAAGCCGTGGACTGCTGAACAATTAATATCACTGCTTAATCAAGGTTGTGAGACTGCTTTACTGCGACGCCATAATCGAGAATTAGCCGGCGAACTTGCTAGTCGTAATACCGATCTGGAAAATTTAAATTCACAATTAGAACGCATGGTGGAAGAACGAACAGCTTCCTTGCGAGAGACCAACGAAAAACTGCGTCAACAGCAACAGGAAGTCGTACGCTTAGAAACGCAATCAACAATTACTCAACTTGCACGTGGATTGGCCCATGAATTAAATAATCCATTGGCAGCCATCTTAGGTTATAGTCAGCGCTTACTACGTCGGCTCGGCAGTGACTTGGATGCAGCACAACGACTCGAAGTCATTTTATCTGAGGTCGAACGATGCCGTGGATTAGTCGATCAATTACACAACTTAGCAACGCCTTTGGATGAAGAGCGCAAAGTCTGCGATCCAAAAGAACTACTCCAATCGGCTATCGATCGCATACGATCAGCACATAATTTGCCGCCACATTGCGTTAAAACGGAATCACTGCCAAAAATAATTGGTGCTCCTCGATCATTGTCGCGTGTTTTTGAACTCGTATTAGACAATGCGCGCATTGCTGGTGCAACCGAGTGTGAACTCAGTGCCGAAACCGTTAATGACCGGGTTAATCTGATCGTCACAAATAACGGACAGTCACCAACTGATAATGCTATTCTACATGCGGTAAGACCGTTTTTTACCACGCATCATGATAGCGGTCATCGTGGTTTAGGACTCGCATTGGCGACAGCGCTCTTACGTGACCAAAATGGGTCTATCACATTAGAGCACCGTAATGATGGGAAAAGTGGTGCCCGATGCATTATCACATTACCTCGCGCTGATCCCGTAAGTGAAAAATATAAAAAAGTCCAGCACCCAGAATCTGGGAAAGTATTAATTGTTGATGATGACCCAATGATTACTGAATTATTAAGTGAATGCTTACAAGAAGATGGTGTCAGCGTAGTCGTTGTCGGAAATGGTGCTGATGCCCAACAAGCAATTATCGATCATCCCATTCGCGCTGTCATTGCCGATTATTATTTAGATCGCGACAATGGCGTAGCAGTACTAAAATCACTTATTGCACGACAGCCTGGATTACAAGGTCATGTAGCTGTTTTCACTGGTGTAAGTGATGCCGCAACATTAGGGAAAATAGCTGCTGAAACCGGTTATAAAATATTAGCCAAACCATTTCGGCTAGAACAAGTACAACAATTAGTACGAGAAATATTTTAGAACTCCTCCTAAAAATTCTGGCGAGAGCAACGAAGCGGATCGGGCGCATCCATCTAGGCGACAAAACCGAAGGAATAGCAGAGCTATTTCGAGGTTTTGTCAACGAAGCTGGGGCGTACCGAGATCGAGTTAATCGAGGTCAGTCTTTTTGGGATGAGTTCTTAGTAATAATTTCTCGTAAATGCGATTAAACTTAAACAAAATTACCCGCCCTTGTGAGTAAAATCATCGCTGATTCTCACTCAAATGATTGTAAAATTCAAATTTATTAATAGTGAATTTTACTGATTGTAAAATTTCAACACCATTGTCAAAGCAACAAAAGCAAATAATCCAATAAAAATAAATACTGGAATATATGAATTCATTTTTGCTTCGACATGACTACCAGCGGGTGGATGATAAGAGCGCTGGTGACGTTTGGTATGTGGTCCTGTTTGTTGTTTGGTGGCATGACGACGCGTACTCATTGCTATCTCCTCATGACAATGACATGACCTTGATTTACCTACGTGTGTTGTATCACGACGTTGGCATCTATTAATTCATGGACATGGAGAAGGAGACATGTCACAAAAAATCTGCGACAGGTCACAATAAACTTATAAACCATTAAAATTAGGCGGGTTTAAGCACCTGTACGGCAATGTTTTCAACTAAACCAGTTACTTTTTCGCGATAGGCTTTCATATGATCTGCGACCAAGTGCGCTTGTAAGGCAGGGACATCGCGCCATTGCTCAATAACAACGACAACATCTGCACGTTGCGGTGTTTTAATTGTCAGCGGTTCGCTTTGGTCGATGGTAGGACCATATGCGATACACCCATCTTCCTGTAATACCAAAGGTACAACTTTATGAAATTCGCTGAGGAATGCCGAGCGTTTGCCGGGCGTACAGGTGATGGTCGCTATTACATGAATCATGTAATTGAGTGTGACTTAAAAATCGCATCAGCAAGTAAAAATTGTTATAATAATTATAATAATTTTTATAATGACTCAATGTGCTGCACGCGCCAACCAAAACCTCCAGGTAAATCTGCTCGTTCTTCGTCACTACCCAAACTATATACGACAGCAACATGTGCAGCGACG
>JAHEDF010000162.1 GCA_024641365.1 Planctomycetota bacterium
AGGGTACTGGTAACCGTAATGGTGTATGTATCGGTGCTTGGCGTGTTGGCATCAGTGACCAAGACAGAGCCATCAGGTAATATTTGGTGATTCGAGCCGTTTTCTGATTCGAATTTAGTGATAGTTAATACTTGTTCGGTTGTTGACTGCCCTTTGTTAGTGATCAATTGTTCGATGAAAGTGTCACGGTTTTTACCGAGTACTTTTTCACGTTCATTTAATTTTTTTTCTAACGCCGCTTTTTCATCGGTTAATCGATTACGCAGCGCAATTTGTTCATCTGAACCAATTTCAAAAAATGGTCCTTTAAATTTAATCGAACCAGGAACGTTTGGATTTTGTCGATCGGCTTCTAAAGCAGTTTGATTAAAGGCAGCATAAATTTGGAAATATTCACGGTTAGAAATCGGATCATATTTGTGGTTATGACATTGGGCACATTCTAATGTTGTTCCTAACCACACAGCGCCAAAGGTGTTGACGCGATCAAATACCTGATTGACGCGATTTTCTTCAGGGTCGGTACCGGCTTCAACATTGCAGGGTGTGCCACGATTAAACCCGGTGGCAATTTTTTGCGATGTGGTGGCGTTAGGTAATAAATCACCGGCTATTTGTTCTATGGTGAATTGGGTAAATGGCATGTCGCTATTAATCGCATCAACGACCCAATCACGATACGGCCATAACGCACGTAAATCATCACGCTGAAATCCATGCGAATCAGCATAACGCGCTAAGTCTAACCATGGACGTGCCCATCGCACACCAAATTGCGGCGAAGCCATTAAGCGATCAACTAAACGTTCGTAGGCGTCTGGTGCTTGGTCGGATAAGAATGCCGTTTGTTCAGCGACGGTTGGCGGCAAGCCGGTTAAATCAAAGGTGACGCGGCGTAATAAGGTGTTGCGCTCAGCTGTATTAGCAGGCGTTAATGACGTGAGGGCAAGTTGCTTAGCGACAAAATAATCAATGGGATGCTGGTTGTTTGGAATAGTATTGGCACGTGGTTTTTCATAAGCCCAATGTTTTAAATTATCGGGCCACTCAGCACCGCTATCAATCCACCGTTTTATGAGCGCAATTTGTGCAGCGGTTAATTGCTCACCTTTTGGTGGCATGACATCATCTGGATCAGATGTGGTGATGCGTGCATATAATAAACTTTTATCACTATGTCCTGGGAGAATGACCGGGTCATCAGATTGTAAACTCGCAAATGCACCTGCTTTGCTCATTAACGACAATTTACCTTTTGGTTTTTCATTGCCGTGACAGTCAAAACAATGTTCCGCTAAGAGGGGGCGAATGTCAGTGGCAAAATCAATTGGCGCATCGGCAGCAGCGACGTGGTGCATGATGGTGACAAAAAGAGCTATACACAGGAAAGGCGGCAATTTTTGCATATGAGAATAACACCCGATTTTTATAAAGGGGAATGAATTAATGGTAAGCGATGTTAATTATGAAATGAACCTACTTAGGAAGAGAAATTAGCCATGTTATCTGCCGAATCTTATACAGACGTGAATGGTTACGTGTTTCAGCGATTTCTGTGCGATATTTCATCACACCCGAGAGCTGTATTCAACCAACACAAAACGCTCTGACAGTGGTTACGGTGTGCAAAGCTTTGGCTAAATTGCGGGTTAGCATGTAGTTATGTCAAATGGAGACACCATCGCGGCGAGAATCCAGATAAAAGATAAACGACGTTTATAGCGTTGCGCTATCAAAAATACTCAGTGTTTGAACGATGATCAGATGTGTAGAAAACCCAGCGAATAATTCGTACGGCATCTTCCAAGACAATATATATAACAGGGACTAATATCAGCGTAATAGCTGTGGCAAAAAGCACACCAAATGCCAACGAAACAGCCATAGGAATAAGGAACTGCGCTTGCACGCTGGTTTCACTTAAAAGCGGCGCCAAGCCAACAAAGGTGGTCAGCGTGGTTAATAAAACAGCGCGGAAACGGCTTGCAGCCGCTTGAATAACGGCCTGATGCAGCGGAATTTTTTGCGCGCGGTACGTGTTAATCGCATCAATGAGAACTAAATTATCATTAACGACAACGCCGCACAGCGCAATAAATCCCATTAAGCTCAACATGCTTAAACCCATTCCGAGTAATAAATGCCCCATGACACCACCAACAATACCGAAGGGAATTGCTGTCATAATAAGAAGTGGTTGTAGATAGGAGCGGAATGTAACTGCCATGACGGCATACATAACGCAAAGGGCGATGAGGAAACCTATAAACAATTCTACCAGTGCATCTGATTGACGTTCGGAGCTACCACTGGGAACCGCTTTCGTTTGTGGATATAGGGCCATCATTTCCTTAAATAGCTTATTTTTTAGTACGTTTTCTACTTTACCTGGATCCATAGCGGTCTTATCGACATCACCAGTAATTTCGATAACGCGTTCACGGTTTTGACGCCGAATGCTCGGCGTGCCGATGACACGTTCTACACTTGCGACTTCACTAAAAGGAACTTCTGCACCGAGCGCAGTGCGAATACGCATATTCTCGAGCGTGTCTAAACGGCGGCGAGCTGATTCTGGATAACGCACTAAGACTTTAACTTCATCACGCCCACGTAAAATACGCTGGACTTCTTCTCCGTAAAATGCTTGGCGTACTTGGCGAGCTAAATCCTGCTGACGTAAACCGAGGGTCTGTGCAGCGGGCAAAATACGTAATGTAATTTCTTCTTTACCATCTGAGAAATCATCCTGAGTGCGATAGACCCCTTCTAAACGTAATAATTCATTTTGTACCCATTGCGATGCTTGCTGTAATTCTTGTAAATCAGGTCCGACTAAGCGAAAGGCAATGTCACTGCCACGGTTTCCTAATTCATTAGAAAAGGTGAGTGATTTTACGCCCGGTGGATCGCCAACTAATTTTTCCCATTTTTTCTGAATCTCACCGATATCAACGCCACGCTCGCGTAAATTTTGACACTGTAACATGACTTCGGCTAATTGTGCGACGCCAGCGCCGCTGCCTGGTCGCCCCATGCGTCCGGCTGCTCCGGGCGTTGCACCTACGGTAGCTAAGACATGACTGAAAACTGGTTTTTGCGTGGAGTCACCATCGTATTGTGGTCGTAATGTTTCTAGGGATGTGACTAAGCGTTCAATGACAGCTTCAGTGGCAGAGACATGGCTGCCAATTGGCATTTCAATGCGCACGGTAATGGAATCGCTGGCAATGGTGGGAAAACCGGAAAAGCGTATATGGCCGCCAAATACAATGCCAAAAATAATTAATAAGACAGCGAAAAAACTGGCAATTGATAAATAGCGCCACGACAAGGCAAATTCTAACGACGGTTGATAAATTTTCTTAATAAAAAATTGTAAACCATCATCGACGCGATCTTGTACTTTATTTATATAATAAAGTGGTGAATAACGTGAACGAATCGGCTTTGGATTATAATGCGATAAATGAGCAGGTAGTACTAATAAACTTTCTACTAAAGAAAAACTTAAAGCGCCAATAACGACAATGGGAATTAAACGCCAAAAAGCACCTTCAACACCCGACATAAACATCATCGGCGCAAATGCGATAAGTGTGGTGACGACCGCCATCACTACGGGACGGGCAACACGTTGCACACCACTGAGCGCACCTGCTGGTCCAGGTTTTCCATTGGTTTGATCAGTGTGAATAGCTTCAGACACAACAATCGCATCGTCGACAACAATCCCGAGCACTAAAATAAATGCGAACATACTAATCATATTTAAACTGGCATCCATCATCGGCATGATCCACAGCGCACCTAAGAAACTCATGGGAATACCAATGGTCACCCAAATAGCTAAGCGCAGGCGTAAAAATAGTGCCAGTGATATAAATACTAATATCAAGCCATTAATGGCATTGGACATCAGGGTATTCATGCGGTCATTGTACATGGCCGAGGTATCTTGCCAGATTGAGAGACCAATACCTGGTTCTAATCGTTGCGGTGCTTCTTTCACGTATTGATGTACTTGTCGTGAAATAGACATGATATCTTGATTACCAACTAACGAGACCATCACCAAAATAGCTGGATGATTATTGAAGCGTGAATAACTATCGACGTCGGCAAAATCATCATTAACGCTTGCGACATCACTGAGACGAACAATGCCGCCATTGTCGTCGGTACGCAGCACTAAATTGCTAAATTCATTGCCGCGATAGGCCTGCCCTTTTGAACGAATGAGCATTTCGCCGCCTTGTCGTTTTATTGAACCAGCGGGCAAATCGATGGAACCTTTTCTGACGGCTTGCGCGACTTCATCAAAAGTCATGCCGTAACGGCGCAGGGTATCTTCTGCTACTTCTATACTAATTTCATAATCTGGCACTGCCGCTAACGACACCTGCGTAATGCCATCCATGCGTAATAAATCTTCGCGAACTTTTTCCGCTACTAAACGCATGCCTTTTTCATTTAAATCGCCAAAAACAGCAAGCCCTAAAATGCTGCGTGTAATGACAGGCGCTTCAACTATTGGACGTTCGGCATCCACCGGAAAATTGCGAATACCATCAATACGTCCTTTCACATCATTAAGTACATTACGTGGATCAAATCCTTCGCTGACTTCTAAGGTGACTGAACCATTTCCTTCGGCTGCAGTGGCCGTCATTTTATCATAGCCAGGCAAATCACTGAGTGATTCTTCGATAGCTAATATGATGCCTTCTTCGACTTCAACTGGTGTAGCTCCAGGGTACGCAACCGACACACGAATGACATTTAAGGTGGCCGCCGGAATTAATTCACGTTTAATATGCCAGGCAGAATAAAATCCAGCACCGATCACCATCAGCATTAAAAAATTAGCAGCAACGCTGTTGCCAGCAAACCAACGAATAAGTCCGTTCACGGCGTTTTTTCCGTATTAGCAGAATCAGGTGTGGATTTAGGCGCCGGTTTAGTCGTAGCTGTTTCTTTTTTGACGCGCATATCATCACGAATGCCAGAAACCCGACCGGAAACAATTAAATCGCCGGTTTTAATAGCGCCATGGAGCAGGACATGTTTTTCATTTCGCTCTATAATGGTCGGTTTTACTTGTTGCGTCATCCCGGTGCCATCGCCTTTATCGTGATAAATATAAATAACATCGTCGGCTTGCAGAACGGCTAACGGTAATTCAACAACGTCTTCAACCTCAATGCCTTCAATGTCCGCATAAACAAATAATCCGGTGACAATTGGGTTAACGCTGCCATTTTTTGGTTGATCAATGCGTGCGATTGCTTGGACCATGCGCGTCTGTTCGCTCAGCGCGGCCTCGGTGCGAATAATGCGTCCAGCCCACGTGACCTGTTGTTGGCTAATGGATGTTGTAATTGTGACTGCTGGGCCAGCGGTTAATATTTCCCCGCCCAATGGTAAGGAAAGGTAACGTAATTCTTCGAGTGTAATTGGTAACACGACTTCATATCCATCGGCTGCTTGTAACGATACTATTTCATTGCCCGGCACAACTCGACTGCCAAGGTCAATGGTTTTGCGTTGGATGCGGGCCTGATAAGGAGCGCGAACCACCGTGCGTTCGATATCGCGTTTCGTTTTTTCGACGGCTGCTTCTGCGGCTTTGATGCGTGCTTCAACCGCTGCTAATTGTGGTTTACGCAATACTAAATCACTTGGTTCGCCTGCGCCGATAAGTGCCCATTCGCGTTTAGCGCGTTCCGCTTCTGCTTTTTCCTCTGCGAATTCTTTGCGTCGTAATAATAATTGCGCTTCGGTTTCTGCCGCCGCAGCGATATAATCAGTATCATCAATTTTAATTAATTCGTCACCTGCTTTCACCAACATCCCAGCAGCGAGTTCTGGTTTTACCCAGACGACGCGTCCTGCAACTTCAGCTCCCAGGATACTGATTGCGCGTGGTTGCACGCGACCTTGCGTTGAAATAGTGATGCGGCGATTCTCTGCTTTAGCGACGACGAGCGCAACCGTTGGCGGAACAATGACGACCGGTTTTTGCACCGGTACACGTCTGCTGTAAATAAAATAGGCAACAAGCGCAGCGCCAATTCCCAACACAACAAGGGGTAAAACGATTTTCCAAAAGAGCCTCATGGCTTGTCTCCAGCGACCGGTGCCGTGGTGGCGTGTTCCATGGCCTCGGCTTCTTCATTAACAAGTGCCGCGCCACCGAGTGCTAATAATAAATCAATGCGGATAAATAAATCATCGAGGCGCAGCGATAAATAGGTTATGCGCTGATTTAATGCGGTACGCCGTTCTCGTAATAATGTGAGTCCATCTATTAATCCGTCGCGGTAGCGGTCGCGTAAATGTGTGACAACCGCATCACTTTCATCAGCGGCTTTTTTGCCCTGCGTGACCTCATCGATAATAATTTCACTATTGGTGAGTGCCGTTTCAACTTCGCGTAACGCTGCAGTAGCAACTTTCGCATAGGCGGCAGCGGCCTCATCGACGCGCGCCTTGCGTTCAGCAACGACTGCAGACAAACGACCACCATCAAAAAGCGGTTGCGTTAAATTTCCTACTAAATTCCAAACAATATAGTCAGGGTCCAAAAGGTTACGTAATTCAGTGGAACGCGTTCCACCACTGGCTGTTAAACTTAAGCGCGGCAATAAATCACCTTGTGCGCTCGCCACACGTTCATCACTGGCCAGCAAGCGTTGATGTGCTGCCCGAACATCAGGACGTTTAAATAAAATAATTGCTGGAATACCTGCTGGTGGCGGTGGTGGTGGTGTCGCTAATGCTGGAGGCCCTTGGATGCTGCCACCTGGATAGCGACCGAGTAATATTTCAAGCGTACGTGCCGCTTCTTTTACAGCTCGTTGGCGCTCAGCTAAATCAACGCGTGCGCGGGCGACATCCGCACGTGCAGCCCGAACGTCAACCGCTGGTGTACGACCATCTTGGTAGCGTTCAGTTAATAATTTTTCTGTGAGTATTGCGACGTCAAGAAAATCACTAATTAATTGGTGTCGTAATTGTTCGTAGCCAAGGCGATACCAAGCACGTGCTACTTGTGCGGCTAATGAGCGATAAGCTGCGGTAATATCATAGGCAGCGGCTCTGGTGTCAGCAATATCTGCGCGTGCTAATGCACCTAAACGATCCCACACATCTAATTCCCAACCAACACTTAATCCCATATTAAAATCATTACGATATATGGATGTCACTTGGTTGTTGCCGAGTTCCACATTACTGCGTGAACGTCCTGCTCCGGCTTGTGCTTGCACCGTTGGTAATCGTAAAGCGCCAGATTGTTGCGCACGCGCAACCGCTTGGCGATAGCGTGCCGCTGACATAATAACATCAGGATTTGCAGACCACGCTTCGCGAACTAATTGTTCAAGCAGGGCATCGTTCAATGATGATAACCAATAAGGAATTAATTGACCATTAGCAGATGATGATTGCCATGTTTCAGGTACGGCATGCGGAGTATGTGGTGTTGATTTTGCCGTTCGATTTCCACAGCCACTTACTACCAGCAGACAGCCACATGCGAGCAGGTACAAAAATAAAGGTGCAGAGTAAAAACGCATAGGTGCCGTAGCGCAGTAGGCTGAGGACGGGCTGGTTAAGGCAAGACCAGAAGTGCCAGTTTCCACGCTTTTGCATGGTTTTCGTGGAACGATAAACCGCTTTGGCTGATAGCCCCAGCGGTTTTAAAGAGGATTGCGCCTTGGCCGCATTGTTTGAGCATGCCGCCATGACAGTGACGTCGGAATTGGCACGAGCGTTATATAGCACTGCGATTAAAGCAGCAGATCCAGGGCATGCGATTGAACACCAATTGGTTTATACCACACAGCAGTTATCAATTGGCTCGTGGCACCATGATATGACAGGCACTAAAAGAGTTGTCGTTATCGGCGCAGGCAAAGCATCTGCACGCATGGCCAAAGCAGTAGAAACTATTTTAGGTGATCGCGTTGATGATGGCGTGGTGGTG
>JAHEDF010000648.1 GCA_024641365.1 Planctomycetota bacterium
CGAAGCAGTACGATTATTTGAGGAATTACATCCTGATGTGACGGTCATGGATGTGCGCATGCCCGGCAAAGATGGCATTGAAGCAACGGCGGCTATACGTGCGTTAGATAAAAAAGCCCGCGTGCTGATGCTGACGACTTATGATACGGAAGAAGATGTACATCGCGCAATGGAGGCCGGTGCGACTGGCTATGTGCTCAAAGATGCCGGTCCAAATGATTTAGTTGAAGCTATTCGTAAAGTGGCAACCGGCGAAGTGTGGTTGCCGGATCACATTCGCCGACAGTTAGCACAACGTAATGATGAGGCACAGCTGACAGCACGGCAGATAGAAGTGCTTCAGTATTTAGCGCAAGGACAATCAAATAAAGCGATCGGCAGTCATCTTGGTATTAGTGAAGATGGCGCGAAAGCGCACGTGAAGCAAATATTTCTCAAATTAAAAGTGAGCGACCGTGCATCGGCTGTCGCGGCAGGCGTTCGTCGTGGCATTTTACGTATGGACCATTAATGCCAGGTGAATTTTTGACGAGTAAATGACGTGTAATGGCTAAGTACTGAAATTAGTGACAAGTACAGTGTTTAAATATCTAGCACAATTTTGAATATTATACTCGGAGTCTGGTGATGGGTTGCGGATGGAATTCGTATCACTATAAGCTGTCGCAACGCTAAAAATAACCTGCGTTTTCTATTTTACGGCTTACACGTCAAAACACGTCGATCACAAGGAGGTGACAGATGTTGTTGATCAAGGCACGCGTTTGGAAAAGCCCAATTCATGGCTTCGGATTATTTGCCGATCAAGATATTACTAAAGAGTCCATGATTTGGAATTTTATACCAGGGCTTGAAGTTGAAATTCCAGAATATTGCTTGTCGTCTTTATTGCCCACAGAACAAGAACAGATATTTCACTGCGCTTGCCATGAAACCGGTAAACATCGATTTATTTTACCGAGCGATGATGACCGCTTTTTAAATTACACTGACTTTCCCAATGGCATACAAACGGGTGAAGTCATGTATGCTAGGCAGTATAGCGTATGTGGGGAAATTACCTGTAATTACCGTGAAGTTATTATGCTTAATGTTCGTCTCAGGGAGTTTCCTCACTCGCGGGAGGAAAGGTGAGTCCGCTGGTTGTGGCAGCGGGCATTGTTGTCATAGCGGCAATTACTGTAATTGGCGATTGGTTTTTAAAATTAGCCAGCCAACAAACGGCGACACCATTTTCAAATAAATGGTTTTTAGCAGGTGTTATTATTTATGCACTGTGTGCTTTTGGCTGGGTGTTAGCCATGCAACATATGAAATTAGCGACGATTGGCGTGGTGTATTCCCTGTCGACTATTTTAATGCTGACCGCATTAGGTGTTTTTGTGTTTGATGAATCATTAAATAAAGGTGAAATAGCCGGAATTAGCTGTGCTTTGGTATCGATTTTATTATTATCACGATTTGGTTCTTAATCGAGTTGTTTGAAATGCCGCTATGAAAATGCGCTACCTACGCGAACGGTAACATTATTGGAGTCAGCATGTGCCGGGTAAACGAGATAATTATATGGCACTCTCAATTCGCGCTCTTGTTTTTGCTCTGCTGTATTTTTGATGATATGCGGATCAACAAGCAGAGATGTTGAAAATGCCTCAGCGACGACACTGTCGTCATGCACAACAGCAGCGAGGGCAATATGCGAGACTGGTTTCCCAGTTCTCGGATCAAGCACATGGCCATGTTCTTGGTCGCCCGTTTTTAATTGGCGGCCATGTATAGCGGATACCGATAAGCCCGAATTAGATAAATGTGCAGTCGCAATTATTTGTTTATTATCATGATCATTGATGTGAATATTCCAGGTTGCCTGATCGCGAGGTGATCCAAGTGCGTACACAGATGATGTCCCGCCATGTAGCAAAGCATTGCGCACACCATGCTCACGTAAAATTGCGACGGCTCGATCTATTGCCCACCCTTTTCCCAAGGCTCCAGGATCTAAGCGCACACCTGGTTGTTTAAATTGTACGGTAAAAGCATTTTTATTTATCGATACTTGTTGCCGAACATCAATTAACTGCAAAGCCTGTTGAATATCTACGTCAGATGGCCCAGATGTTTCGCCATGGTCCTGCCGATGGATGTGCCACAACCTCAGTAAAGGACCGACGGCAATATCGCAGGTACCTTGAGTTGC
>JAHEDF010000649.1 GCA_024641365.1 Planctomycetota bacterium
TGGTGGTAGTGGTGGTGGTGGTGGTGGTGGCGGAGCATTACCAAATGCTCCAGTGAGTGCCGGTGCCACATCAACGAACAATACGATTTTAGCCAGTTTAAATTCCTTGCGCGGAGAAACTGGTGGCACGGCACTGGCAACAGTGTCTTCACATAATTCTTTAATTGTGTCGTCAATTCGTCATGCGGGATGGCAAGCAATTGATGACATGGCCCAACCGGGAGCAAATTTAAATCACGGCGAACCTCGATCCAATACACTATTTGCAGCAGATTTTTTTGCTGATCGTATTCGCGCTGCCAACGGCGGAGGTAATATTAGTGGTTATAATTCGTACTACGAAGATATTGCCAGTACCGCTGGCTCGACATCGGTTTCCCAATTATGGAATACAGTTTATCATCGCATTCCGATGATGCGCCATCGTGCTACGCATTTAGGATACGGTGATATGGCGTTGGCGAGAACCGATTACCCTTCGGCTGGCGTACCTGTCACAGATGAATGGGGAAATACGCCGAGTGGCAATGGTTATGCAACGTTTAATTGGGCTGGTTATGCCGTACCGGCAATCACTTTATCCTATTGGCCTGGAAGTGGCACCACTGGCGTACCAGCAATCTTTTACAGCAATACCGAAGGACCAGACCCTATGCCTGGTCGTAATCAAGTTGGCTGTCCGTTACATATTATTTGCCCCGAAACGGCTGGTGAATTTACTTCGGTAAATATTACCATGACCGGTCCGGGTCCAACTAATATCCCACTCTACGTACTAGCTGGGGGAACAAGTCCCAGCGGTGCTCTTGGGCAAGTGTCATCACTCGTCGCCGATAATCGTTTGGCTCGTGGTGAATTATTTGCAATGCCTATTCCCACTCCAACAAATACCGGACTCGCAGCAAATACGTCGTATACCTACCGCATGCAATTAACCGTTAATGGTAATGCATACGATACTAATAATGTCACCTTCACCACAGCGCCGTAAATTTATTTTTTTTGCAGTCAGTATCTGCCTATTTGTAGGTGGATTGTTGTTTATTTTATCCCACTACCAAACGCCACCTGCCCCAGAATTATCAAAACAATCAACGACTCCATCGTTTCCCCCTGCTGTCTATGAACAGAAACAACTTACCAAAGCAGGAATAAATACCGACAACTTACAGGCACTTGCTCGCGCCATTGCTGCGGTTGGACAATATTTAGATGGCCACAATATTGATTTAAATAATCTCGATAAACAAGCATTTGCACAGGTCGAGCTAGCGCGCATTTTACTAGCCGGTGAACCGCGTTTATCAGCACCTGGATTACCAATGCGTTTACCAGATGGCTCGGTGATGCGCATGGGGCCAGATAAAAGCAACGATGCACCTGAACCTGCCAAACAAACGGATCTCGTTTCTGATACGGGTGCACGTATTGTCGATAAACATTTAATTCCACGGCGATTAGATAAATCAGGTCGTGTACCCATTCCGGTTGTGGGCGATCATAAAAAATCATTAATTGAACCGGACGCGTGGATTGCGATTCCGTACGATCCTGCTCTGGTCGCCGGAACACCGCTCGAAATTCACAATAACAGCGACGGTAAATACGCGATCAGTTTACAAGCCGATGATTATAGTTCGGTACGTTTAAACGGTGGCATGATAGTCCCTGGTCGTTTTTATCAACTTGATGCGACTACCGTTATTAGCGGCGCTGTTCCTATTCATATTACCATTCGTCCCATCGGTGTTTTGCATGGACTTTACGAAAAACCTATTCGTCCGCCACAAGCAAATGGGTAGTGTGATGCAATGCTAGTTAGCTAAGAAACGGGTAAAATGTATAAATTTTATTCCGTTTTATAAAACAACTCCGATCGTTTGAATTCCGAAATACGGGATTTCAGGAAAGGCATTCAACATAGATGACACGGAGTGGCTGTGTTGAATGCCTTCATTATGTCATATTTAATCACAAAAAATTATACTTCTTATCCGACAAGCATTGCCTCTGCATTTTAAGCGGTTAATTCCTTCTACCGGCTCTTAAATACCAAAGTTTGACAGTTGGATTTTTTCTTCTTTTCGTTCAGCGCCTAAGGTGCGTATTTTACAAACACCTTCGCGTACTTCATTGCCGCCTATTATAAGTAAGCGTTGAGCACCATCTTTTTCGGCTCGTTCAATAACGTTTTTAA
>JAHEDF010000650.1 GCA_024641365.1 Planctomycetota bacterium
CACCCTGCCATATGCCGTCGACTTCCTCTAAAAATATACGATTGACCCGGCCTAAGGTAACATCACCAACGAGCCATTGGCCATTAAATACGGATAGTGAGCCGCTCAAATTTTCTAAAATTACTGGCTGCGACGGCGAGCGATCAACAATACCTTGCGGCAAATGCACTGTAGGTGGCGTTTGATATTGCGAACCGCCTTTCTCTGAGTCGACATCGTCAGGCTGAAATGCTGCAATATTAGAATCCTCTTTTTTCAGTAAAAAATGGCCGTAAAATCCGCCTTGTGATAAACGTATAAATTCATTCGACGGATTAAAGACACCCTGATTATCAACAACTATTATTTCTTGCTGTGGCCCCACAGCAAAACCATTGGGCGTTCGAAAACCGCCCGCAAAATAGGTGAGGTCTACTGATGCTGCCGTCTCTGTTCCGGTAATCGGCCCGAGCAAAAAAGTAGAGCCACGGTGTGTCTTCGGATTAATCCGCACATTAACATCACGAGCTCCGCCAAGCTTAATCGACGTGGTAAAGTTTCCTGCCAAATAGGTTTTTCCCTCCTGCATAATAGTGCCAAAGCCAACCGTATACGTATGAAAATTGGGCTGTGATAGGCCGTCCACTAACACTGTTTTTTCGTCCGCAGTAAACACGCCATCATTATTACGATCTTCCAGTCGGGAAATTTTATCTTTTTCGCCAATATAAATTTTACCGTCGTGTATGGCTATGGCAGTCGGCTCATATAAATCACCCATGAGACGATGCGCAATTATTTTACTGCGCTCTGCGTTGCCAATGAGTCCTGTAACTTTATAGACTTCCCCTTGTTTAAACGGCGCCTGATTTTGCCGATCGGGCGTAAAAACGGTGACATATAAATCATCGCCATGAAATGCCATTGCTGACACTTTCAGCTCTACGTCATTGGATGGGTAGACATTTTCCAAGCGGCACAAAGGATGCAGTCGGTCCGCCAATGTGTTGTTATCTAACTTTGGCGAAAATGGTTTTTTCTTTTTCTCTTCCCCTGCATATACAGCGACGAATAGCACAGGCATGAGGATAAGAATAGCGAGGTAGTGTTTCATGGTAATTAAAACTTCGGTAAAAGTGACAGGCGTAAATCGCGTTTGAGGTTTCTATATCATGAACAACTAAACAAGATGCGGCATTTCACAACAGATAACGTATAGTATACAATTACGCGTATCAGCGCACTTCTCTCTCATCGTTATCTATTCATCTCTTGTTTTGTTCTAATACCATTTATGTAGGGCCTTAAAGCAAATGAGGCACATTTCACAGGAGACTTATTTCGTCGAAAAATTGCCACATGAGCATCGCTATTAGCATCACTATTAGCATCACTTAAGCTACCTAAGAGAGACAAATTAATATGAGCGATTCGGATTCACTTACAGAGCAAACATTTGTCAGTAGTCGCCGCTTTCCTTATTCTGCCTCGCTGCTTTTTGGCTCATTTTCTAACCCGACCCTGTTGCAGCAATGGTGGGGTCCAAAGGGTTTTACCAATACATTCCATGCCTTTTCATTTTCTGAAAATGGGCGATGGCATTTTACCATGCATGGGCCCAATGGAGTCGATTACGATAATGAATCATTCTTTCAAGAAATAATTACCGATCATAAAATCGTTATCGAACACTGCTCTGAACCGCATTTTATTTTGACTTGTACATTTATAGATCACGGCTCAGAAACAGAACTTACATGGAGCATGGTTTTTGACTCTAAAAAAATATTAACCGCTTTGTTGCCCATTATTAAACCAGCCAATGAAGAAAATTTTGATAAATTAGCTCAGGTTACATCGTCACATAATACACGTTAACGGATTATATAATTATGAATGACTCCAACACCATACGACTCCACCGCGTTTTGCGCGCTAAACCAGAACGCGTGTATCGCGCATTTCTTGATCCAGCAGCAATGGTAAAATGGATTCCGCCACATGGTTTTACTGGCACTGTGCACAAAATGGATGCGCGCGTTGGCGGTGGACACAAAATGTCCTTCACCAATTTTAGCACAGGTAAAAGCCATTCCTTTGGCGGCACCTACCTAGAATTAATACCCAATTCGTTAATTCGCTATAACGATACATTTGATGATCCCAATTTACCAGGAACTATGGAAGTGACGGTGTCATTTCGTGACGTGCTCAAT
>JAHEDF010000651.1 GCA_024641365.1 Planctomycetota bacterium
CTGGTATCAATAAAAACATTCCCGGTTTTACCTACGACCGTCATTGGCTTATAAGTGAGTTTATTTTTTCCGAAAAAATAAACTCACTACTTGAAAGGAATGCGGGATATAACATCGATAGGGAAAAAATAACCGCGCGTGGTACGCGCCTCCCAGCGGAAATTGGCAATCCGTTTTTATTACCAAAAATTTCTGGCGAGCGGTATTTTGCCAGTGACAAGATCAGCAGCAGTCATTTTTTGACTATGCTAGGTAATGCGCCGTATGTGGCTGATGTTATGATTGCCCATCTCAGTAGAAATAATCCAGATTATTTGCCAGCGGTGTCGGCAATGACCAAGCAGAAATTCGAACAAGATAGCATTCTCGCACAGCGACAAGCGTATCTACAGATGTGGATTGATACACTGTGTAATGAAATGTACGGCAGCCAAAATGAGGCTATGCTGCCAACCTATAAACAGCTTCAGCTTGAAGGCGAGATTTCAGATCAGCCAAAATCATACGGAAAGAATGGCTGGAATGGTCGCATCTCTAAAATAAACAGCAACGACATTATGGCTGCGGTAAACCGGTTTGCGCGCAAAGGCAAGGACCGATTACAGACCATCCGAGAATGCGAACGTTTCTATTTTCACATGGGCTACCAAGAAGACACCGTTGGACGTCTACTTAACATTTTGCGCAAAGAGTTGGTCTCAATTGTCGCGTTCAAAGGAAAGGACGCGCTGGACTTGCCGAAGCGGCCAAACTTGGCCAGTGCTGAATTAACCGAAATTAAATCAACCATCAAAAAACTACGTACCAATGGCATGAGTTACCAGGATGTGATCAATGCCTGCATGAATCACTGGCAAACTGAGTTTGCACAACAGCGCGAAAAATCTGGGCTACTCAGTGACGATTTAATAGGACGAGTGGTCACGGAACTGTATCAAAAATTATTTATCCGGCAGCCACGATCGGAAGAATTACAAGAGCAACAGGCGTTATTGCGTACCTATGCCGGGACATTGGGAATTGATGAAGCGGTAGCTAAACTCACCGAGACCATGCTGCTCGACTCGGAATTTATTACCCGTAACGAATACGGCGTTGGAGAACCTGATCAATATGGCCGCCGTATGCTCTCGCCGCGCGATGCGAGTTACGCTATCGCCTATGCGCTGACCGATAATGTACCGGATGCCATTTTAGCGAAAGCAGCACAAGAGGGGCGATTAAATACCAGAGCAGATTATAAACGTGAAGTCGAACGTCTACTCAAAGACCGCAGTCACACCACTATCATTGATAACGACCTCAACGATATCGAGGGCGTCAACAGCTTTACGACAATGCCCATTCGTAAATTGCGATTCTTTAGAGAATTTTTTGGCTATTACACCGCCATGGACGTCTTTAAAGATCAAACGCGTTTTGGTGCCCGCCTGCCCGCTGCGCGCGAACGATTAATTACCGAGGCAGATATGTTGGTCGAAAACATTCTCACCCAGGACAAACTTGTTTTTGAAACGTTACTGACCACGGATAAATTTTATGTGGCTCATTCCGGCGATAATGATCAAATCCTAAAAGTTTCTGAGGGAATTAAAAAGACCTACGAGTATTTTAAACAACAGAATTGGAAGCAATTCCGTGGCCCCGAAGACATGTTGGCCCACAAAGAATTTTTAATGAATAATATTTTGCCTGGGTTTCAATCAGCTAACCTAAAAGATCTCTCGATAAGCCAAGTAGCAAAGAAACCTGCGAAAGAAGAAGAAAAGCCAGCAGAAGAATCGGATGGGAAAAAAGGTCGACGCAGTAAACCAAAACAGGAAAAAAAGGTGCCAGCCCCTGGCGAACCACAGTTTATTGCTTTTATTAATGCCTTGTGCGATTTAGAGGAGCAGTTTGAAGGTGATAAAAAATATGTCGCCCCAATGGGTGTTGCCCAGCAACGGATAACAGAGCGAAATCGTGAGACAATAAAGGGATTCACCGTTGCCGAATGTTTTAATATCGATCCGAAACATTGGGATTATCCGCCCGTCCAACCCGCCCCAGTAACACATCGCATGGGCATGCTAACGCACCCGGCGTGGCTGCAGGCGTTTTCTAAAAATGATCGCACCGATCCGGTTGCACGCGGTAAATGGGTGCAAGAAAAATTGTTGGCTGGTGTCGTGCCGGAAGTTCCCATCGGTGTGGAT
>JAHEDF010000163.1 GCA_024641365.1 Planctomycetota bacterium
ATAATTGTGATTGATGATTGTGCTGCCGATCACGTCTTTGATGGGTCGCGTCAGGCGTGGCTAGAATTCATTGAGCAACACCAACTCGCTCAAGAATTAGTGAATGATAAATTGGCAATTATACGCAAACCTATCGCGGTTTAAATCGGTTTTAATTGAATAGCCTTTTCAGGACAGGCATTTACGCACAGACCACAGGCATGGCAGTGTTCTGCCTTCGGCGTGTAGGCTTGTTTGCCGCCATGGAAAAAGGCTTTGATACGACCACGTAAACTTAATGTCGCACGGTCTTCATCGGTTAACTGTTGAATAGAAAATACACCATACGGACAAACACGAACGCAATCAGCTTTGGCCTCACAGCGATTACGGTCAATAATAGGTCGGACGCGACCAGCTTTTTGGGCACAGGTGTCGTTCATGCACTATGCTGCCAGTGGTACAAACACATGCTAGATGCGGCAAAAGCATCCGAATGTACCTGTGAATGCATCTGTGTCACGAAAAGACCCTGCGTGGGTCTTGAGCCTGAACAGGCATGCGTATCACGGTTGCCCCATCTACCTACCCTTCATGTAGAATCGGAGTCCAGCATGGCCGCAAAATCTTCTCCTACTTCAGATGCATCCCACACCATTAAAGAAAAATATCCAGTTATTGCGCGTGTAAAAAAAGGTGCGCATATCTCATCTGAAGAGGCCTATAAAAAATTATATAATCAAAGCGTCAAATCCCCCGACAAATTTTGGGGCAAAATGGCAAAGCAATTCTTAAACTGGAACTCACCATTTGACACTGTCCAAGCGGGCGACTTTTCAGAAGGGACAGTCGCTTGGTTTCCTGGTGGCAAACTCAATGTCAGTGAAAATTGTTTAGATCGTCATCTCGAAAAACGCGGCGATCAAATCGCGATATTATGGGAAGGGGACGAACCAGGCGATGTTCGTCGCATAACTTACAAAGAATTACATGGTGATGTGTGTCGTTTAGCAAATGCGTTACGTGCTCGTGGCGTTCGCAAAGGCGACCGCGTTGCCATTTATTTACCGATGGTGCCAGAAGCGGCCGTGTCGATGTTGGCGTGTGCTCGCATTGGAGCGATTCACTCTGTCATTTTTGGCGGATTTTCTGCAGAGTCTGTGCGTGATCGTATTTTAGACTCCGATTGCCGCGTATTAATTACAGCCGACCAAGGCCTGCGCGGTAAGAAAATTGTACCGCTGAAAAATACGGCAGATCAAGCGTTAAATTCCTGTCCGAATGTGCATAGCGTATTTGTACTGCAACGTACCGGCGCTGAAGTAAATATGGTAGCTGGTAGAGATTTGGTAATGCGTGAAGCGATGGATAACGAACGCCCATGGTGTCCAGCTGAACAAATGGACAGCGAAGATATTTTATTTTTACTCTATACCTCCGGTTCAACGGGTAAGCCGAAAGGCGTCGCCCATTCAACTGCTGGTTATTTATTGTATACGGCAATTACTCATAAATATGTCTTTGATTATCGTGAAGGCGATATTTACGCCTGTATGGCTGACGTCGGTTGGGTAACCGGACATAGTTATATTGTTTACGGACCTTTATGTAATGGTGCGACCTCATTTATGTTTGAAGGGATTCCGACGTACCCAGATGCTGGTCGTTACTGGGATATGGTTCAGCGTCATGGTATTAATTCATTTTATACCGCACCAACCGCAATTCGTGCGATTGCAAAAGATGGTGATGATTTAGTTACAAAATATGATCGCAGCAGTTTACGCGTACTTGGTAGTGTGGGCGAGCCGATTAATCCAGAAGCATGGCGTTGGTATTATGAAGTGGTTGGTGATAAACGCTGTTCAATTGTTGATACGTTCTGGCAAACAGAAACTGGTGGTCATATGATTACACCACTCCCAGGCGCAACCGCTCTCAAACCAGGGTCTGCAACTTTACCATTTTTTGGTGTGGTTCCTGCGGTGCTTGATGAAAAAGGTAATGAAATTAAAGGCAATGATGTCACCGGCATACTTGGATTTAAAGCAGCATGGCCTGGTGTAGCGCGTACTATTTACGGCGATCATACTCGTTTTGTGAATACTTACTTTAAACCATATCCAGGTTATTATTTTACCGGTGACGGCTGCCGTCGTGATAAAAATGGCTATTATTGGATTACCGGGCGTGTTGATGATGTCATCAATGTGTCTGGTCATCGTATGGGCACCGCCGAAGTGGAAAGCGCCTTAGTCTCACATCCAGCATGTGCAGAAGCGGCGGTGGTTGGGTTCCCACACGATATTAAAGGCGCCGGTATTTTTGCTTACGTGATATTAAATGGCGGTCATCAAGAAAGCGATGAACTCATAAAAGAATTAAAAGCAGAGGTACGTAAAATTATTGGACCAATTGCAACGCCGGATATGATTTTAATTACTCCTGGCCTGCCTAAAACACGATCCGGAAAAATTATGCGTCGTATTTTGCGCAAAGTGGCATCACAAGAGACGGATAACTTAGGTGATATTAGCACCCTGGCCGATCCAGCAGTGGTGCAGTTATTAATTGATAAGCGAAAGACTTTATCTTAATCGTATTGCTTATTCATTACGTAGAGGACGTCGTCCGCCACCACTCATCGTGGTAATCCATTGGAGGCGGGCGATTAATTCTTGTATACCACCCGATAAACAAGCACTTACATAGCGATCAGCGTCAGTGCTTTGTTCTTTTACAGGTATGTGATAGCGTTTGATAAACTGTGGTGCGACAGCGAGGTCTATTACTGGTAATAACGGCACTTCGGCAACAATGCGTTTAATGTAAGATTCCCATGCGGCATTAATTAACGGTCTATTATGCCGATGATGGCTGAGAATTAATACTGGCAGGGTGCCAGCTTCTTCGGCTTTTTTACAGCGTGTAATTAAATCTTCAGCAGTTTTATCAGCGTTGGGTATTCTTTCAGTTGGCACATAGATAAATAGGAGGTCGGCTTTTCCGGTAGCTGCTTCAAAAGCTTTTTCTAAAGAAGCGCTGTCAGAATAGGAAAATAACGAAGTGTTACTGTCACCGTTAATATTTAAAACATTCGCGGACATTTTATAAATTTCTTCTCCACGCAATTTTTCATTTGCGGGATAAGCCACCGCTATGGTATCTAATTGAGCAAATGATGAATGAGACCGTATCATTCGCATGGCAACAACGCGATAATCGCTATCTCGCTCAAGACGACCAAGGGCGGCTGGCAATGGATTTAAGCCGCCAGGAATAACATCAAGATCACTCATGGTAGCAGGGCGACCAATTGTCAGCACTGCAGTAGCGGCATACATGACCACATTAGATTGCGCGGCTTTTATTTCGATGCCTGTAACTATTCGTGGCACATCCAACGAAATAAATATCGGCTCCCATGACCCACCACTTATTGTTTGTGCCGGACGCTCATGACGTTCATCTCCGCATCGTATAGTTGCTTGTATTTTGCAAGAAACGCTTGAATGAATTAAAATGCCAACACCACTATCAGTCGTTTTTAAATTTGCTGGCAAGGTCAATTCAATACGGCTTTCACGACTCATGAAAAGCTGTTGGGTATCCTGTGGAATATGTGCAGGTAATGCCACGTAGCCAATTTGTAACGCTTGATCACCAAAACCAGGATTACCCTGCTGTAGACGAATAACTTGTGTATTTTTTCCTGCATTAGTTTTTTCCAATGCACGATTATAGCGATTAGTTAATTCGACATCTATTTTAGGAGGTCGTGTCGATTCAAGCATTTTTCGCGCATCGGTTAAATGCCCTTGCTTAATGAGCATTTCCGCAGCAGAAATGCTTTCCTCTGCGCGTTCTATTCGTTCTTTAAATGCACTTTTCAATCTTTGTCGTACACCAAAGGTGCGTGCCGATGTATTGGCATCAGGGGTGTATTCACTGAGTTCGCTTTCAGCTTCATCAAGTCGACCTGCGGCCAAGTGTTCTTCAGCTAATTCTAATCGTGATTTGCCGACGGGCTTAGATGGTGTGACAGTTTCACGCGTTGGCGGTTTTGCCGTTTCAATAAAATTTTGCCCTATAATCGCTGCGCGTTCAGTTAGCGTTGGATGACTGCTAATTTGTTCTGCTGTTAAACTTTTAAATAATGTTTCAGCGTCAGACTTTTGATTTCTATCTAATAATGATTCTACTTCATCTAATGTGGCGACCACATTTGCATCCAGCGGATTTTCAACTGGTTTTTTCTTACTTAAAGTCGCGGCAACAATGAGTATCAATAAAATAACACCTATACTGGCAGCTATATATTTCCAATTTGTGCGGGTTGTTTTTTTTGCCGGTGGAAGTGTGGCCGTTGCATGGTGACTATAGACGGCATCCGGATCATTTTCGGTTGGACTCGCAGTTGATACACCAGCAGGGGAATCAGCAGGTATTTCGTTAATGGCGACTTTCAGCGCTGCAGCCAATGATTCAGCGTCTTGAAATCGGTCTTCGGGTTTTTTGGCTAATAATTTTGCTATTAATTCATTTAAATTTTCAAGATCAGGACGCCAGGCGGAAATCTTTGGAATCGGCGCATGAATATGTTGATGTAAAGCCTGAACAGCGCTGGAAGCGCGGTAGGGAGTTGTGCCAGTGAGCCCATGAAAAAGCGAGCATCCTAAACTATACAAATCAGAGGCAGGAGCAGGAGGCGCACCGCGGCAAGCTTCGGGTGACATATAGGCCGGACTACCCAATATGGCGCCTGTTTGGGTTAACATGGCCGAATCATCTGACTTGGCCAAGCCGAAATCTGCTAACTTTGCCTGTCCCTTTCTTGTGACCATGATATTATCCGGTTTAATATCTCGGTGCACTATTCCTAATCGATGTGCAGCGGCTAATCCTTCGGCTGCTTGTCGATGTATTTCCAACATATTGCGTGCGGTCATGCGGTGCTTTTTCTTGAGCAACGAACCGAGACTCCAGCCGTCAACAAATTCTAAAACCATCAAAACAATTTCATTGCCGTGCGGACCTATGCAGCGGGCAGTATCATGACAGGCAATAACATGTGGATGTACTAGCCGTCCCAAAGTTTGGGCTTCTCGATGAAAGCGAGTAATATAGGCATCGTCTTCAGCTAAATGTGCGGCGATTACTTTTATCGCCACCGGACGATCCATAGCGACTTGCATGCCTTTATAAACGGCACCCATCGCGCCACGCCCTAATAGGCTATCGAAGCGAAACCCATCAACAGTAAAACCAATAAGAGGATCTTCAGGCATGGAGGACTCGAGCGGCGATCCTGCAAGGCGAATGGCAGTGAGCAATTACCGAACTGAGTTGCTTACCTGCTCACGGAATCGTTAGTTGCCAAGCTCGACATAGGCGTGAGCTCCTGACGGCAAAGTGCCAGCCATCGTTATCAACTGGTCGACAATGCCCGGGCCAAATTCCCAGATCACTTGGAACAAACTCATTATGCGCTCTTGTCGGATTCCGGACGGCAAAACGAAGTCATGCATGTGCCCCCAAGCCGGGCGCTGGTCTTCCAAACGCTGGTAGCGTTCCAAGCTAGCGTGTAATTGTTGAATCGCGTGATGTATCTTTTCTACGCCCGATCCCAGTCGTTTGGTTAATGGGTCTGATTCTGATTGCGACTGATAACGACTTTGCCATGCATCAATGTCACGCTGAAATTGCGCGAGTGATTGTATCATGTCCGTGGTTGGCTTGGTTGGCGGTGTCCCGATTAATGTATCAGCGTGCACCTGCCAACGTGTAAGTCCTCGGGTCAACCAAGCGGGCACGATGGTTAATGAGCATCGAGGTATGAATTCAGGTTTTGGTGCGCCTAAGGCAGCATATATCGGGGTAATAAATTCGTGATAAGCTAATTCGCCTGGGCCGCCTATATAAGCCGTCGCCGGCAACGCTAATTGTTGTAAAATAGGTCGCAGTGCCGCACCTGGACTCAGCGATAATGAATCGTGTGAAATTAATTTGAGAGCGGTGTCACTATCAATAGCAATGCGTTCACTGGGAGTGTCATGAAATAAGGGAGGGTGGGCCAACGCGCCAAAAGCATCTTTATGCCCATTTGCGAGTAAATTATCGCGCAACGCAGCTAATTCCGCTGTAGGCCACTTATTAATTACATCAATGAGGTTATTATTCCATAATGGGCGTAAGTGATGCCCTTCAATACACAACAATCCATAATCGCTAAATAAATCCGATAATAAACGACACGTCCATTGCCCCATGTTTTCATTGTCACGTGGAGCATGATCTAAAATCCATGCCTGTCCTAAACCTGGACCTAAACAACTTGACGCATGTGCAATGCACGCATCCCACCACTGGGCGGCAGGTCGAAATCGTAAGCTGGCGCGTCCACCACCTAAATTATGCGAGAAGCGTTGGCGCTTACCATGACGATTAATAAAGTCGGCGTGACCTGCTTCACCAAGATCATGATCTTCTGATGCGCACCAGAAAATTGGTACAATTGGATGTTCGTCACTTTGCTTTTGTTTGGCTAAGGCAATGGTGTAACTAATTTTTACTAGTGTGTAGAGTGGCCCGCCGCCAATCGCTGGTTGTTGGCCAGTAACATAACAATTAGTGCTTGGATTTGCTAATGCCTTTAACTGTTGCTTGGCAACTCTGCCAAGCGAAATTGCTTGAGCTTCGATGCAGGGAATCACATCAGAACGATTTCCGTTCGGGACCATAGTTGGCAGCATCGTCGATGCGGGTGGCTTCGTCCAGCGTTTAGCAATCAGCATCTAACTACATAACTCTATTTCTTATTTGCTACATAACATGTGACGGATCATACGCGTGCCAAAAAAAGTGCACAGCCGCTATTTGTAGCCATGCATTATAGCTACAGTGCCAGCATGACCGAGGAAGATAACAACCAAGCGAGCATTCTCGTAGTTGATGATGATGCAGCTGTTTGTTGGGCACTGGAACAAGTTTTAAAAGCCCAGGGTTATGCCGTAATCATAGCAGCTGATGCTGCTGCCGCTCGTCGTCATGTGCGTCGCCATAAGCCAGATTTAGTAATTACGGATGTGCGTATGCCAGGTGAATCTGGCTTAGATTTATTAAGTGCACTCAAAGAAGATCAACCCAGTTTACCAATCGTGGTCAGCACTGCGCATGGCACCATGGACACCGCTGTTGAAGCCGTACGCCGTGGTGCTTTTGATTATTTACCAAAGCCATTGGATTTAGATAAAACTGTTGAATTAGTTCGTCGCGCTTTAGGAGAAGATGTATTAGCTGCAGCGGCGCAACCAAATTCTGAAACAAAAATGGCAGATGGTGAAATTATTGGATCCACGCCCGCAATGCAGGAAGTTTATCGCCGTATTGCTGCTGCAGCGGCAACAGATTTAGGCGTCCTGGTCTGCGGTGATTCGGGCACAGGAAAAGAATTAGTGGCGCGTGCTTTGCATCGTTATTCCAAGCGTCGTGACGGTCCTTTTATTGCTGTTAATTGCGGAGCATTACCCGAAAATTTAGTCGAGAGTGAATTGTTTGGTCATGAGGCGGGAGCTTTTACCGATGCGCGAACACGAAAAATTGGTCGTGTTGAAGCCGCTGATGGCGGCACGTTATTTCTTGATGAAGTTGGTGAGTTACCGCTACTGGCCCAGGTAAAATTATTACGATTTTTAGAAGATCAGCGATTTAATCGCGTAGGGGGCGAAGCTGAATTATCCGTCAATGTACGAGTAATTGCTGCGACCAATCGCGATTTAACTAAATTATCGGACAATGGTGGTTTCCGCGAAGATTTGTCGTATCGTTTGCGTGTCATAACCATTACTTTGCCGAAGTTAATTGATCGCCTTGATGATTTACCGGCGCTGGTGCGACATATTTTAAGTCGAGCAGCAGCTCGTCTTGGTCGTTCTTTGGCACTGACGGACGAGGCCTTAGTTGTCCTGCGACGTCATAA
>JAHEDF010000164.1 GCA_024641365.1 Planctomycetota bacterium
GAAAGCCCACCATTATTCGATACCATGGCCCAAATTGGCCAGGCAAAGGTCATCGAACGCTTGGGTTTAGCACAGCAAAAACTACGTTAGTTAATGGTCAGACTGTAAATCATACGTGCCACTGTTGGCGGTGCTTGAGACAGGTCGCTGCTGGATCTGAGTAATGAGTCCACGCCCTTGTTTTATGTGCCAGAGGTAAGTGCCAGCGCAATGAATTTTGGCCTAAAGATTTGTGATTTAAAGCTTTTATAACCGGCTCGATAAGGCATCTCATGGTGCTGATTAGCACCTGAGCAGTCACTTTTATGCGGGTGCCAGAAGTCTGCCAAACGCTACAAAAGAGTTGTGAATACGATAACGGTGCGTAAAGATAAAGCCTTCTGAATGCCGGATCTACACAAAACTCTTTCCCTAGGAAATTTCAAATAAATGGACGAGAAACCATCGTCTGAGCAAAAGCCCTCAGGAGCCCACAGCGCAGGCGAAAAATCACGCATTCATGAAGTCGGCAACTTTGAAATAATTTCAAAGTTGGGCCAGGGCGGCATGGGTGCCGTTTATAAAGTGCGGCAGAAATCAATGGACCGGATTGTGGCGCTAAAAGTGTTGCCACCATCGGTCGCTAAAGACGAACAATTTATTGAGCGCTTCCAAGGTGAGGCGCGTGCATCGGCAAAACTCAATCATCCACATATAGTTAAAGGCATTGATGTCGGACAGGACCCAGCGACGAAATTGTGGTATTTCGCCATGGAATTTATTGATGGTCCATCTCTGCAAACGTTGTTAAAGAAAAAGGGTAAATTAGAAGAGAAGGAAGCACTAAAAATAATTGCCGAAATTGCTAGTGCTCTTGAGTGCGTTGCTGCTGCTGGAATGGCACACCGAGATATTAAACCGGATAATATTTTATTGACATCTGATGGCCATGCGAAATTAGCAGATTTGGGTCTGGCCAAAGATTTACATGATGATGCGGGTCTCACATTGTCGGGTCAAGCTTTAGGGACACCCAAATATATGTCGCCTGAACAAGTGCGTGGTGATTTGACGCAGATTGATATTCGTTCTGATATTTACTCTTTAGGCGCGACATTATTCTATTTAGTGACAGGGGAAGCTCCATTTACGGGTGAAACAAGTGCCGTTATAATGTCTAAGCATTTGACCGAAACACCAACAAAAGCAAATGCCGTTAATGCGAAAGTGAGTGCTGGCTGCACGCATCTTATTGAACGGATGATGCAAAAGAAAATAGAACAACGAGTCCAAACCCCTACTGAATTAATTAAATTAATAAATAAAGTACTGGCAGGCGAAAATATTGGTCGAGGCATGCCAGTTGCTTCACGAGACCATGTGGTTAGAAACGCGCCGCATAGAACTCGCGAATCTGGTACTGCGAAGGCGGTGTCAGTGTCAACGCGCCCCAAAAAGCGCTCATCAATGTCGTGGCTCTATGTCGGCAGTGCAAGTTTGGTAACTGCAGGAGCAGCACTCGCATACTTTGCTTTCTATGATGATGGAGGAAGCAAAAAGAACCCTAATAAAAAAGCTGATATAGCTGCCTTTGATGACATGGATAAAGGAACTACTACGTCCACTAAAACGACAAAATCGCCAGAAGTCGTTAAACCGTCTAAAACAAATAAGTCTGATAAGCCGATAACTCAAACCAATGATGCTCCGAATTCAGAACAAAAAAGAATAGAGCGATTAGTGAGCGCCGCACGAGCATTTGAAGATGATAGCCCAAATGATTTTGAAGCGATATTAAAACGCTATGCACAACTAGAAAACTCATTGGAAAATTCGCCATTAAAAGAACAGATGCCGGCTGAATTTGCAGCGGCGATAAAAAAAGTTCATAGCCGACGAGAAGAAATTATCGCAAATGCCTGGTCTCCAGTTGAAGAAGCGGCTAATACCGCCGTTCAAAAAGGCGATTACGATACAGCAATAAAAGCAATAGGAGCATTGCCTAACCCATTTAATAAGATTCTTGCAGAAAAGGCCGCGAGTAAAATCACTGAGCTGAATGCAGAAGCAGATAGTAAATTAACCCCAATTATATTATTCGCATCACAAAGCGCTGAAGCCAATGATTTCGCAGCGGGTGTAAAGGCATTAGAAACCGTAGCGCATATTCAATATACACCCTTAAGTTCAAAAGCCCAAGCATTGAAAGCGAAGCTTACAAATCAAATAGCCGAAACAGAAGAACGTGAGCGTCTCGAGGCAGAACGTATTCTGAAGGCAAAATTTGAACAATATTTAATTCGATTTGATCAAGCTATTGTAGAAGAGAGCGATGCGCAAAAAGCGCGATCGGCGGCAAATGCAGCGAGTCGAGATTCCGAATTGAAAGTTGTTGCTGAACAAGTGAAATCTATGGTTGTCTTAGTTGACGCATTAGAAGAGGCGCAGCGAGCAGAAGAAAAGGCAACCGCAAATTTACCTGGAAAGCCTTTCGCTATTGGCACAGATACGGGCACGATTGAAAAGGTAGAGGATGGGATAATCCATGTGGCGATATCGCTCGAAAATGGAAAATTAACAGCCAAAAAGAAGGTGCCAGTTAAAGAATTAACCAAAGACCAACGTACGACTTTATTACAATTAGAAGCGCCCAATAACCCAGCTGCAAAAGTTGTTGCGGCTATGCAGAAGCTCAGCAAGGAGCGTGAAGATTTGCCAGCTGCATTAGCATTAATTGATTCCGCTGGTGATTTCCCGTTAGCCGGTCGGTATCGAGAAATAATTCGTGTGCGACAAGTTGGTGTAACAGAGGCTGCTGCTGAAAAAGCGTGGTCAACCGTGGCACGAGCAGCAATTAAACCATGCGAAAATGCTGATCAAGGCAAAGTCTTGCTGACCGTTATTGAAAAATTCCAGAAAGAACATGGGCAGACGCAATTTGTAAAAACCAAAGAACCAGAATTGTCAGCACTGTGGAAAAAGGCGAATAGTGTCATTGATGTCAAAGTATATCTCAGTGATTTGCAAGAAATAGAAGTGTCGGTGGGATACCCAAAATTTGGCAAGAGTGGCGATTTAGGCTACGAAGGCCAACGTATTAAAGTTTATGGCACGCCATCTCCGAATGGTATTTCCACGCATCCACCAACCAGTGGCCAATCGCATGTGGCGTACATGCTTGAGGGGCGTTTCAGTTACTTTACCACACGAGTGGCTGTAAACGATAGTTGTGGGCTCGGAAATAAAACAGCGATTACATTTAAAGTATTAGGTGATGGAAAATTATTATGGCAATCGCAGCCGGTGCAAAGAACTCCTGAAAATCCACAACCGCCGTTACAAGAATGCGTTGTCGATGTAAATGGAGTAGCCAAACTTGAATTAATTGTCGATTGCCCAGGAACCTATTCTCATGCGCATGCCGTTTGGGTTGAGCCATTATTAGGCACAGGAAAATTAAAGAAGTAGAAAGATTAATCCTGTAACCGTTTAAGAAACATTTCTAAGGTAATTTCAGTTACACCTGATGATGGATCAAAACGCATATGCGCTGCCGGAATTGCAGGGACCGCATCTAAACTGCGCAGGCGTAAGGTGTATTCACTCTTATCACCTGGGACGGATAATTGCATGCGGGTTGGTCGTTTAAGGCGGTCAAAATTATCATAGCGTTGATAATCTAAACGAACGGCCTCTTTATCAGGTGCGTCAAAATATTGTTTTGAAGCAACCGTTTTATCAGGATTAACCGTCACTTTAACATCTAATTTGGTAATGGCGTCTTTTGCAATAATTTCACCGTTGGCCGCTTTTGTTACATTTTCAGCCGGAACGGGACCGTTCTTGGCCTCGTTGACTAAAACACTTAAATAGGCCAAAAAAGGTGGCCCACTAGCAGCGCCATTTTTATCAAAAACATGAATGTCGCGGAGATTACCGCGGACTAATTCTTTTGAGCGCACTAACTCTAAAACAAAGTCACCATTGGGTTGGACAAGCGCTTCGATAAAATCGACATCAAGTTTTGAGCATTTTAAACGCACCCGACCATCGGCCGGACACCATAAATTAATTTGAAATAAAATAGCATTGCCATTTTGCTCACGTACACGAATCAATAAATCAGCAGTAACGGTTGGTGCTTGGTTATGAAACTGGAGTAATTCAGTGAGCCAGGCCGCTTGAGAGTGCACATCAAGGGGAGGATTTTGCTCAGCGGTAGGTGGGACTTTTTCTGGAATGATAACCTGTGGATTATCATCTCTTTTATTGCCGCAGCCCGATAATCCAATTACACCCATTATTAACGTTGCGCATCCTAATTGGAATGCATGGCGTTTTATGATGAAACGACTAACGGTTTTCACACGACCTCGCCAAGCAGATCATAACCTTTTGCTTTGGTAATACGAACAGTCGCCCAATCACCAATGGCTAAATTCTCACCATGAATAAAAGTAGCTCCATCAACTTCACTGGCTTGGCCAAAATGGCGCGCGGTAAACTCGCCAAAGTCACGTTGGCTGTCGACCAAAACCTGCAATTCTTTACCTACCCAACGTTTTTGTTTTGCGCGATGCAATTTTTTTTGTTGCGTCATAAACGCATGATGCCGAGCGGCGATGATATCTGGTTCAACTTTATGTTTCATTTTTTCCGCGGTGGTGCCATCTTCATCACTATAGGTAAAACAGCCGACTGAATCAAATTTTTGCTCACGCATAAAATCCATTAATTGTTCAAAGTCCTCATCACGTTCGCCCGGAAAACCGACAATAAAAGTAGAGCGTAATACGACATCAGGCATAGCGGCACGAATGCGATCCAAACGATCGGTAATTTGTTCGCGTGTGGTACGTCGCCCCATTGCTGCTAAGGTGCGATTAGATGCATGTTGAATTGGCATATCGACATAATTGACGACGTTGGGCGTTTCAGCCATCGCGGCAATTAATTCTTCGCTAAAATCATTAGGATAACAATAATGTAAACGTATCCACGAGTTTGGTGCCGCCTTGGCAATAGCACGCACTAACTGTGGTAAGCGATGTTCGCCATATAAATCTTTGCCATAATAATCGAGATGTTGCGAAATCATGTTGATTTCTTTGACACCACGATCACTTAATAGTTTGGCTTGCTTGACTAATTCCTCTTGCGGGCGTGATTGATGCTTGCCACGAAATAAGGGAATGGCACAAAAGTTACAAGTGTTGTCGCAGCCCTCGGCGATTTTTAAAAAAGCAAAATGCGGAGGCGTTAATTGACTGCGTTGGTCATGACGCAAACGATGCTTCGGCACATCAGGGAAATGTGATTTTACCACTGCGGGGAAACGATCATAATCTTTAAACGTGACCCATTGATCGACTTCTGGAATACCTTCCTGCAACTCGCTTAAATACCGTTCGGTCAAACAACCAGCGACAAATAACTTGGCTCCATCTTTGCGTCCTGCGGCGGCTTCCATGATGTGACCAATAGATTCTTGTTTAGCACCTTCAATGAAGCCACAGGTATTTATCAGCACTAAATCGGCTTCTTCTAAGGATTTGGTCAGTAGAAAATCCACCGAACGCAGCGCAGTGACCAAGTCCTCGCTATCGGCAAGATTTTTAGAACAGCCGAGGCTGATGAGGGCAGCGGTACGGTTAGCCATGGGGCGCGCAGCATCTAAATGCGCCCAGGAATGCAAAGGGAGGGTTGCTGTGCTTTCCGCGATAAATGATGAGTTTTAGGCGATTTACAGGGCAATTGATTGTTTTCCGGGTTGGTCAGCACTGTGCGTCCACGTGACCGTAGGCAGGAAAATGGGGCACAACGTCAGGCAAGCACTGTCGGAAGCAGCCCACACCGCATCCGTTCAATTTGGTAATCGTGACCAATACGTGTTGATGATAAAAGATGATAAAAACAGAGAAAATAAAAAAGTGCTGCATGACGAAACTTGACGACTTGCTGCATTATGCATCTACTCTGGCCATCTGCGGAGGAATCGTGACGAGCGAGGTCGGTTCAGCATTGACGGTGCGCATGGCAACCCTGGAGGATGCCCACACCCTCAACGATATGATTGCTGACTTTGCTGCGTTTGAACGCTTGCCGAATCACTCGACGATCGAAACCATTAAAAAAGAATTTTCGAGTTCAGACCGTGTCATGGAAACGGTTTTGGCTTATATTGATGGTGAAGCAGTTGGCATGGCAGTTTTTTTTCAAACCTATTCTACGTTTGCTGCACGGCGCGGTCTTTATTTAGAAGACATTTATGTAAAAGATGAATTTCGTAACCGTGGTATAGCGACAGCTTTACTGCGATTTATTGCCAAATGGGCTGTTGAACGCCATTATGCACGCGTTGAATTTACTGTCCTATTGTGGAATACCGTTGCGATAGAATTTTTTGAGACCTTAGGCGCTACACCAACGGGCGCCTGGACTACCTATCGTTTAAGCGGCGAATGGTTAGAAAAATTAGCAGAAAACGCCTGACATTTTAATTAAAAAAAATCCCTCAATCATTACTGATTGAGGGATTTTTTTTTAATGAGTCTTTTATGTGCAATGTCGCGCTTACATTTTTCCAGCAGCGCCGCGGCAAGAATAGGTGAAAGTTAAATCACCTAATTTTTTATCGCCTTGAAAAATATTACCAATCACAACGCTCCAATCATAATCTTTTCGTGATAATTCTGGGCTATAGTTCCAGCGTACTTGTAATTCGGTTTTTTGCCCTGGGGCAATTTCCAAAACGCCAGCTGCGGTTCCTTCTTTATATTGCACACCAGTCCAGGGATTCCAGCCAGCTGAGCCGCGACGGTCTGCGTTCATTTGTCGACCTTCACAAGTGGCCGTAAAACCCATTAATTGTGCGCCACTATCATTCTTTAAGGTAATTTTATCTTTTGAGTCATTACTAAATTGAAAGCTAACGATTAAATAGCGTTGGCTTTGTTTGTAATAAATCATTTTCGCGCTGACGCCTTCTGGATTAGTAACCGTCATCGCTTGTTCGACGGGAAAGGATTGTTCAGTGCGGACACCGCCACCACCGCAGGCACTAAGGGTGAGAATTGCAGCAGTAACAAAAGCGAGTATTAAATGACGCATAGATATGACTCCTATTGGCTTGTGTGTGGGGCTTTTCTAGCGAATCCATTCGTCTGGTGCAACTGTGGGTAAAGCGCAGGCAGCTAGCATCAGTCGTTTCGCCCCATATGCTGCGCGGCTCCATGGAAATAAGTATGATCCCGCCTCGTCTCGTCCCCAGTACGCATTTGGACCACGTTCGCTATGAAATTCGCGGTCCTTTAGCTCGTCGCGCATTGGAGTTAGAAAAAGCAGGTCATGAAATTATCAAATTGAACATTGGTAATCCTGGTGCATTTGGCTTTCGCATGCCAGAAGCCATGCGTGTTGCCATGATTGAAAATTTGCATCAAGCCGATCCGTACACACATCAAAAAGGTATTTTACAAGCGCGTGAAGCGGTTGTTATGCAACAACAAAATCGTGGCGTTATGAACGTGACGGTCGATGATGTATTTATTGGGAATGGTGTGAGTGAACTTATTTTATTGGCAATGCGTGCACTCATTAATGATGGCGATGAAGTGTTAGTGCCTAGTCCAGATTATCCATTATGGACCGCGTCAGTTGTATTAAATGGTGGTAGGGCTGTGCATTATCCATGTCCGCCTGAAAGTGGATTTTTACCAGATATGGCGGCGCTCGAAAAATCAATCACACCCCGAACTCGTGCTTTGGTAATTATAACACCAAATAATCCAACTGGTGCGGTATACCCACGCCCTTTATTACAGCACATGGTTGAGTTAGCAGAAAAGCATAACTTAGTTATTTTCAGCGATGAAATTTACGACCAAATTACGTTTGACGACCATGAGCATGTCCCGCTTGCTACGTTAACTAAAAATACTTTATGTGTGACATTTGGTGGACTGAGCAAAGTGTATC
>JAHEDF010000652.1 GCA_024641365.1 Planctomycetota bacterium
CCAGACTTCGTTTCTGTGACCTATGGGGCTGGGGGTGGAACCCGCGAAAAGACACGGGAAATCGTTGAACATATTCAAAAAAAGACCGGCATTACCGCCATGGCGCATTTAACCTGCGTCAATGCAACCATCAATGAATTGCGTTCGTTATTAGATGATTACTCACGGGCAGGAATTTCGAATCTGTTGGCTTTACGCGGCGATCCCCCAAAAGGACAAGAACGGTTTACGCCTACAGATGGCGGCTGTGCGTATGCACTTGATCTCATTAATTTAATTAAAGCCGATGGCCGCTTCGCAATTACGTGTGCCGCTTTTCCAGAAAAACATCCAGATGCTGTTAGCCGTGCTGCTGATTGGGAAAATCTAGAACGTAAAATAAAAGCCGGTGCATGCGCGGCGATAACACAATGTTTTTTTTCAGTTGAACCCTATATTGAGTTAATGTCACATTTGACCGCTCGATTTGGTTACACGCCACGCATTATACCCGGTATTTTACCAATAACTAATTTTGCTGCTCTCGAACGTTTTTGTGGAATATGTGGTGCTGAAATTCCTCAACGTCTTCGCGCACTTATGACCCCGTTGTTAAATAATCCTGTCGCTGCTCGCCAAGCTGGCATTGCTTATACCGTGCAATTTTGCAAAGCATTATTAGCGGCCGGCGCACCTGGTTTACACTTATATGCGTTAAATCGCTCTACTGCTGTAGCAGAAATTGTAACTGCTCTGCGATTATCTGGACATTTAGATTAATATTTATTCACCTGGCACACCGTCGCTATGTCCGCTAGCAGCAATTAATCCGCTGATTGGAGAGCTTGCATTCGCATAACGTCGTTTTGCGATGCGACCTGCGCCTGCTGCCCAATAGCCAGCCTCTAAAGCATGACGCATAGCGCGTGCCATATGGACAGGTTCCTTTGCTCCGGCAATTCCGGTATTTAATAACACGCCAGCAGCTCCCAATTCCATTGCAATGGTCACATCCGAAGCCGTGCCAACGCCAGCATCAATTATTATCGGCACGGTCGCTCGCTCGAGAATAATTTCCATGCTATTACGGTTTATGACACCCAATCCTGACCCGATTGGTGCGCCGGCTGGCATGACCGCAGCTGCTCCGGCCGATTCTAATTCTTTCGCTAAAACTGGATCATCACTGGTATAAACTAAAACGGTAAATCCTTCTTCTGCTAAAATACGTGTTGCTTCAAGCGTCTGAACAGGATGTGGTAATAAGGTTTTTTGATCTGCTAGTACTTCTAATTTAATCATATCACTAATACCTAATTCACGTCCGAGACGAGCTGTGCGCAGCGCATCTTCAGCGTTAAAACACCCAGCCGTATTTGGTAATAATTGATATTCTGGACCAATCCAATCGAGCAGACTTTTTCCCGTGCCTCGATCATCTAATTGTGCACGTCGAACGGCAACGGTTACGACATCGCAACCTGATTCCTTGAGTGCGCACTGCATTGATTCCATCGTTGGATATTTACCTGTTCCAACTAATAATCTGCTTTTGAAAGTATACTTACCCACTTGTAACGGCGGTATCTGAGCAGGAGGAATGGCAGGGATATTTTGAGTCGTATGTGGCATGGACGCGCTTGTAGGGCTGCGGCTGGCAGGACAAGACGCAGTATCGCAGTGTTTGAGAAAACTGGGTTATGTAATTGCGCCAGACTGTTTCTGCCACATTCTGAAGCACATGACGTGTGGAGTCTTTGGTCCCGGCCTAGTTGGTAGTTATTTAGGTGCAGCTGCCGGAAGCACGGTCATTAAACCAGGACCACAAGGCCGCGCTCGCGCCCAACGCATTCGTTTGGCACACAGTGAAGTCACCTGGCAACCAGCGATTGTTGATGTGATCCCAGATAATCTGCCGACATTAGTTGCTTGCCGTGTCCACCAAACGCCCTGGGAGCAAATTCCAGAACACGCATTAGCCGCACAAAATGGTATGGGACAACCACGAGCTGTCGCAGTTTGTTTTTTCGCCGTCGATGTTGATAATGAGGTTTTACATGTCACTGGGCCTGCGCCGCGCCTGGTAGTCGGTAAAGTAGCAGCGTGTTGGCAACCTGTTTTGCAAGCATGGCGACAAGCAGGGATTCGCGTTGATGAAGTTGCTGATGTACGGCCAGCACAATGGGAAAAAGTTATTTTAAATGCAAC
>JAHEDF010000653.1 GCA_024641365.1 Planctomycetota bacterium
TTTGTTAAAAAAGTAACCAGCGAAAATTCGGCTGATTTTGTCCCCGTATCTGAGCGTATCGCGACATTCGATAACGACGGCTGCTTATGGGCAGAACAACCCGCATACTTTCAATTATTTTTTGCGATTGATCGTGTAAAAGCATTGGCACCACAACACCCGGAATGGAAAGAAAAAGAGCCGTTCGCCTCATTGCTGAAAGGCGATATGAACGCGGCATTGGCTGGTGGCGAACATGCGATTCTAGAAATTGTCATGGCATCGCACGGCGGTATGACGACCACGGAATTTGAAGCGATCGTTAAAGAGTGGCTTGCGACGGCTAAACATCCGACCACGAAACAACCATTTACCAACATGGTCTACCAACCAATGCTGGAAGTGTTGGCTTATTTACGGGCCAATGGTTTTAAAACATTTATTGTGTCGGGTGGCGGCATTGAATTTATGCGCCCATGGGCGGAGTCAGTGTATGGTATTCCACCAGAACAAGTGATTGGTAGTAGCATAAAAACCAAATTTGAAATGCGAGACGGACAGCCCGTCATTGTTCGTTTGCCTGAATTAAATTTCTTAGATGATAAAGCCGATAAACCAGTGGCTATTAATATGCATATTGGCCGTCGCCCCATAGCTGCTTTTGGTAATTCGGATGGTGATTTACAAATGTTACAATGGACCACCGCAGGTAGCGGGCCACGTTTTGCGCTGTATGTGCATCATACCGATGCAGAGCGTGAATGGGCTTATGATCGCAAGTCGCATATTGGTAAACTCGATAAAGGCCTGGATGAAGCTAAGCAAAAAGGCTGGACAGTCGTGGACATGAAATCGGACTGGAAAGTAATTTTCCCCTTTGAGAAGCCATAATACAAAATACTAGAATCCATGTCGTTACGGTGTTTTGTAACGGCCTAATGAAAGCAACGATGAAAATTATTACGTCCGCGACGCTAGCCACACTCACACTAGCTATAGTAGGTGCTATTTCACCGACAGTAATCTTTGCCGCCGAACCCGCTGCACCAGCGGGTGGAACGAGCAATGCCGATTTAGCGAAACAGTTATCAAATCCAATTGCCGCTCTTATTTCACTGCCATTTCAATTAAATTATGACGATAACATCGGACCGATTGAAGGCGGTGATCGCACCACGCTCAACGTGCAGCCGGTTATTCCGATGTCGTTAAATGATGACTGGAATGTTATTAGCCGTACCATTTTACCCTTGGTGAATCAGCGAAATATTTATCCAGGCAGTGGCACGCAAACAGGTTTTGGCGATATCGTACAAAGTGTATTTTTTTCCCCAGTTAAACCAACGGACAGCGGTTGGATCTGGGGCGCAGGACCAGTATTATTGATCCCAACCGCAACGGATGATTTATTAGGTGGTGAACAATTTGGCGTTGGTCCGACAGCTGTTGCTTTACGACAACAGGGACCATGGACCTATGGAGCGTTAGCAAATCATATTTGGTCAGTAGCTGGCAATGATGACCGCAGTGATATTAATGCAACTTTTGCACAGCCATTTATTTCTTATACATGGCCAAGTGCGTGGACAGCGTCGTTTAATGCAGAAGGCACCTATAATTGGGAAAGTGATGAATTAAATTTACCACTATCACTCATTGTCTCTAAAGTAACAAAAATCGGCGGTCAATTAGTGTCTATTGCTGCCGGTCCCAGGTATTATGTCGCTAGCACCGATAATGGTCCTGAAGGCGTGGCAGCTCGACTTATATGCACGTTTCTATTTCCGCGTTAAGATGTAAACGAATCTGCATAAAAAATATCTGTCTGTTCAACGCCTCAACGTAATCAATTAACGCGCGACTAGAACCTAATGTAAAGTAAGTCAGCTCGTTCCTTACGGTTAAAGCCGTTAAGTAATTTAATTCATTTTATGGTTATTTAATATTAAGTGCGTGAAATCCATTTCGGGAACACGAAATCCCATGTGTGCCATGCTGGAAATAGTCATGGCTACACCGATGACTTTTAGCAGTTCCTCTGCGACTGACCCACTAAGTTCAGAGTGGGATGCGGGATTAAAAATGTACACCTGCGCCCATGCGGACATAGGCATCGGTACCACTAAAAGCATAACTATTACCAACTGCGCCAACGCCACCGCCGCCACTGCCAGCAGTAATATAGACATCTGCTGCAGACCAAT
>JAHEDF010000654.1 GCA_024641365.1 Planctomycetota bacterium
AACGCCCAGATTAGGGATGCGATAGGGCGCTAAAGGTACGCGCTTTTAAACAACCTGGAGTGAAAAATGCTGCAATGCTAAAAAAAAGGCTATTTGCAACACGCGCACACGAATAATCGCACTCCTTGACGGCTCTTAGTCAACAAGGATACGAGGACCACTGACACATAAGTCGCAGTGCAGACGAGAAAGTGTAGCAAATTACCATAAACGTCCGCTACTTATCTCGCGCAGCAATTGATTAGAAGTTACTGTTATTTTACTAAGGGGTCATTTTTTAGTTGGCCATGTTGTACCAAATCGGTGATTATTTTTTTAGCGGCGGCATGATTTACAGAATCAATATAATAAGTCGTGTGCCCTGTCATTGATATTCCGACCGACAAATCTATGTTAGTGCTCAAAAGTTTTGAGTTAATTATCTGATATGCATTATCATGATATTTCTCGTCGTAATCAGGTAAAATAAAAAGCGGCATGAGTTTGTTGTTTTTATCAAGTTTTGACACGTCTTCTTGTCGAGATTCTTGCACGTTCAACGGTTCAACTGTTACCTTCATGTTTTTATCATAGTTTGACACATCTTGTCGAGGAGAGCTATTCCCACAGGCGCTCAACACAATTAAAAGCACGCTGAACACTATTGTTATTAAGAGGTTTTTAATCATGATTTTATCCTTTCGTAAAAGATTTAATGTAATCAAATATGGTGCCTTGCGTTGATACGCGGACTTCACAGCGCAGACGAGAGCGTTAGGCTCTTGAAATAATAATTCGTGGTCCAATTGTTTATTACAACATTTTTACCTAAGCCTAAGGCAGTTGAAATATACAAGAGTAGAAAGGGCTGCATTGGGTCTCCACTAATAATACGTAAGACGGAGAAAAATATTAGGCGTCAGCGTAAGTGGTTACGATAAAGGTCTTTAGGCGACGCTAAAACACGTAAGCTTTAGCGTCTTCGGAGGTCAGCTGCTAAGACGAGGGTTCGCTTAAATTAAGTTATGCGCCGACCGTCATTAATGCTTGATCAACAAATTGCTTTGCACGTGGCACATCACTTTCGTCCAAGTGCTCAATGATAATTGGAATATTGGGATGTGTTTTCGCTAAACGACGAATGTACAAGTCATAATTTAGGGAACCTAATCCGGCTGCCGGTAATTCTATTGCTCCGACCCCACGTAGGTCATGGCCTTCCGTTGCGCCACCGTGTGCCAATTGCACACCTTTATTCGCAGTGGCTAATTTTACATCTTTGGCGTGTGAAATGAATATGGAGTCAGAAAGATTATCGAAAATAGCATGTAACACCTTGTCCATATCTTTGATATTGTGCGTTTCAAAATAATTCGTGGGGTCCATTAAGAGGCCCAAATTTTTATGATTAATAGCAGAGAAGAGCCGCTGTGTTTCTTCAACAGAACCAATGACGTTATTTACATAGGTTTCGACCAGAAAGGTAACACCGTGTTTTTCTGCGTGATCAACGATATCACCAATGACATCAACACATTCTTTGAATCCCTCAGGCGTTTTGTTTTTCGGATGATGCACCCAGTCGCTATCTGGATCAAAGGTTCCGGTCTCGCTAATAACATAAGGCGATCCACAGTCATTCGCGACTTCTATAATTCTTTTGAGCCGACGGAGATTCTCTGAGCGTTTTTGCGGTTCAGGATGCACTAAATTGGTATAGCCAGATACACAGCAAATGGGCAAATTATGTTGGCGAAATGTATCGCGAATGGCGTGGCACTTTGCCGTCGTTATGTGATCGGTGGTTAAGTCCATGTCTTTAAAACTCAAGTCTAATTGGACGGTATTAAAATTATGACCTCTAATAATGCGCGCACAGTCTGCTAAAACGTAAGGGAAGTAACCGGTAAATATGCCAACCTGAATCATAGATGTTTCCTTGTAATAATATAATTAATGGCGATCTATTATCTCTCGTATGTCTATCGCACGATGGTCACGAGCCGATTGATAACAGGCATCAACGAGCGCCATGGTGGTAAGATTATCTGATCCGGAAATGACAGGGGGTCGCTGTTCTTCGAGGGCGCATAATAATTCCGCCATCGGTCCAATAAACGCATCTGGAAACCACACGGAATCCCATCGTGGAGCATGCCACGTTTTTTGGGCAGTCGTGGTATAATCAAGCGTGCTTGGT
>JAHEDF010000655.1 GCA_024641365.1 Planctomycetota bacterium
GTACCATGTAATCACCCGGCGGCACAGAGACGGTGGCGGTACCATTTTGCATATAAACTACACCGACACGCACAGCAACTTTGTCTTTGGGTTCAGCGCGTAGGGTTGGCAATGCACCATCGTTTCGCGTGAGTGTAATGCGACTTGGCAGTGCCGTATTTTTTTCGCTATCGGTCACACGTATTTGTATGGTAGCTGCGCCAATGGCGTCGGAGAGGGGTGATGGCGTAATTGTTATCGGTCCAACTGTGATAGCGTCTGAACCTTTTTTAGCGGGTTTAATATGCAGAATGTTTTCACCATCTCGTAATGTCCCGCCAGGAATGGCTAAGGCACAGACCATTGCATGTTCGTTTTTTCCCAAGGTCCCAATTTCACGATCGTTAATGAACACCGGCCGAGCAGATTTTGAGGCAGATTGGCGAATAAATAATGTCTGTTCACTGGCATTTATTTTCGCAACGAAACGAATTTCAATCTGATTTGCTTTTTCAGCTTTTTGTTGCGTCGATAGAATAATCAGCTCTTGGCCATGCGCTAAGGGGCACCACTTTAGCAGCATCAATACAAAAACAGGGAAAAAAGTCCGTGGTCGAAGAGCATGTAATAATATCATGGCATTAGTTACTTCTGATAAAGCCGCCTGTTCACAAGATATGCATAAGTTCACATGAATTCATATCTCGCGAAGATGAGACACTAGGTATTGTCTGACCTCTGGGTGAAATTTATAAATACGCACTACGCTATTCGACTAAATAGTGCGTTTTACATTATTAAAGAAATCTCATGTCATCCTCTCAAGAGGACACGCATTATTATTTATGATATGACAGATCGACAGATCGAAATGGAAGGCACTTTCTTTTCCTTGTATCGGAAGCCTGTCCTATGATGAATGCTATGACGAATGACAAAACAGCTAGTCACACAATGATTGATAGGTGTACAATTGCGCGCTCAGATTATTGAGGTGGGTCTGCACAACAGACTGGGCAATAATCAGTACAACTCTTTCTTACAGCTAATGGAAGGAACAAACACATGAATCGTTTATACGTAGCACTATTCGCGCTCGCTATATCTGCAGGACCTGCATTTGCGGAGGTCAGCGTATCGACCGTTTTCAGCCCACACATGGTATTACAACAAGGCGTTGATTGTCCGATTTGGGGCACTGCTGCGGTTGATGAAGCAGTGACGGTTAAATTTGCTGGGCAATCAGTCAGTACAAAAGCGAACGCTGAAGGAAATTGGGTAGTGAAGCTTGCGCCACTGAAGGCAAACGCGACGGCAGCAACGCTCACCATCTCCGGTCAAAATACGATAACTATTGATGATGTGTTGGTAGGTGACGTATGGCTCTGTTCCGGACAGTCGAATATGGAGTGGCCTTTGTCCAAGTCAGCAAACGGTCAGACCGAAGTGGCGAATGCTAAAAACCCACTCATTCGACACATTAAAATGGATCACCGTGCCAGCGATAATCCGGTGCGCGATGTACCATCAAAAGGATGGATGACGTGCTCACCGGAAAATGCCGGTGGTTTTACAGCCGTTGGTTATTTTTTTGCGCAGCATCTTACAAAAGAACTTAATGTGCCAATTGGACTGCTTGGAGCAAACTGGGGTGGAACACGTATTGAGCCATGGACTGCACCAGAAGGTTATCAACAGGTTCCTGCGCTAAGCGACATGGCGACAACCAATAAACCAAAATTATATAATGGTTTGGTGTATCCATTAATTCCCTATGCCATCAAAGGAGCTATTTGGTATCAAGGTGAATCAAATAATGGCGATGGCATCAAATATTTCGACAAAATGAAAGCGCTGATTTTAGGTTGGCGACAAGTGTGGAATATGCCAGAGATGCCATTTTATTATGTGCAGCTCGCTCCATTTGCGTATAAAAAGAAAGGTCAATCAGCAACAGGGTTGCCCGAATTATGGGATGCACAAACCGCAGCCTTATCGATTCCGCATACGGGCATGGCGGGAACTTCTGACATCACAACGACAGGCAATATTCATCCACCCAATAAACAAGACGTTGGCTTGCGTCTAGCGTTGTGGGCACTAGCAAAAACGTATGAAAAACCAATAACAGTCTACTCGGGCCCCATTTTTAAAGCGATGACAATTAAAGGTAATAAAGCGCACATTACCTTTAATCACA
>JAHEDF010000165.1 GCA_024641365.1 Planctomycetota bacterium
GGCTCTGGCTGTTTGGGCCATGGGAGGGTGTCAGAAAAGATGAGAATTAATCGTTATAATGAGAAATTATTATGTGAATTTACGGCGGTTTGAGGCATGAGGTGTCGCTACTGTTAGGCATTGCTGACCTCATTCGTAAAAGCGAGTCAAAAATGAAGCAACAAACTCCTTTTTAGCCACTTTTGTTATAAAACCCTCAATTCCCACAAATACCTACACATCTAGTTAGCGGGATAATCTCTAGAGGCCATTCAGCCGGGGGTGAGCCGTAAGATTATTATATAAATATACTTACGTTATATCGCGGCCAATAAATTTTTATTTACTACCCCCTAACGAGCAAATTCTAAGCCGCAACAAAACCCCAAGAACTTGACGGTCCGTTTTGATCCCCAACGTATCCGCTCCATCGGAGGCGGCATGGCCAAGCAAAAGGTACAGTACGACGAAAACGCGATTAAGAGTCTTGATGCGCTCGCACATATTCGACTGCGCACAGGGATGTACATTGGGCGCATTGGCGACGGTGCTAATCCAAATGATGGTATTTATGTGCTCATGAAAGAAATCGTCGATAACTCTATCGATGAATTTATTATGGGCGTTGGCAAAAAAATAGAAATTAGTCGCGAGGAAAATGTTGTTACCGTGCGCGACTACGGTCGCGGTATTCCTCTTGGCAAAGTGATCGATTGCGTCAGCCAAATTAACACGGGCGGAAAATATAACGACGATGTTTTTCAATTTTCAGTTGGATTAAATGGCGTAGGCACCAAAGCCGTCAACGCACTGTCAGCATCGTTTGAAGTAATTAGCTATCGTGAAGGAAAGTTTAAACGCGCCACCTTCAAGCAAGGAAAGTTAAAAGACGAAGAAAGCGGTAAGGCGAAAGAACCTGATGGCACTTACGTTTGCTTCACCCCTGATCCAGAAATTTTTAAGAAATACACGTGGCATGATGAATTTATCGCCAGACGCCTGCAGTATTACTGTTATTTAAATGCAGGTTTATCAATTAATTATAATGGTACGACCTTTCAATCGAAAGACGGGTTAAAAGATCTCTTAAAAGCAGAAATTGGCGAAGAAAAAACCCACTACGACGTATTTCATCACCGGGAAGACAAAATTGAATTCGCGCTGACGCATACCAATACCTATGGCGAAACCTATTTTAGTTTTGTTAATGGCCAATTCACCAATGATGGTGGTACACACCAATCCGCGTTTCGTGAAGGTATCTTAAAAGGAGTCAATGAATTTAGCGGAAAAAACTTCTCTGGTGAAGACGTTCGTGAAGGTATTTGCGGCGCTGTATCAATAAAACTACAAGATCCGATCTTTGAGTCACAAACGAAAAACAAACTTGGTAGCGATGTTCGCACCTGGGTTGTTCCTGCTGTTAAAGATGCCATTGAAAAATGGCTGCACCAAAATCCCGCTGCGGCAAACAAACTCATAGAAAAAATCAAGGCCAACGAGCGCCTGCGTACTGAATTACAAAAAATTAAAAAAGAAGCACGTGAGCGTGCCAAATCAGTTGCACTACGAATTCCTAAATTACGTGACTGCGAAGTGCATTTCCACGATCCCGAACCGAAAACGAGCAAAGGTAAAGCAAAAGATCGCCGTGAAGAAACCAGCCTTTTTATCACTGAAGGTGATTCAGCAGGTGGTAGTTTGGTGATGTGTCGTGATGTCGAAACCCAGGCTATTTTCACCATTAAAGGCAAACCGCTTAACTGCTACGGTCTTGGTCGCGAAACGGTGTATAAGAATGAAGAGCTTTATAATATCATGTCTGCCTTGGGTATTGAAAATGGGCTAGATAATTTGCGTTATAATCGCGTCATCATTGCAACCGACGCTGACGTGGACGGCATGCATATTCGCAATTTATTGCTCACGTTCTTCTTACGTTTCTTCGAAGACTTAGTGAAAAATGGTCACATTTATTTCTTGGAAACACCATTATTTCGTGTCCGCAATAAACAGCAGACTGTTTACTGCTACAACGAAGCTGAACGAGATGCCGCTCAAGCTGAACTTAAAAATCCAGAAACCACACGCTTTAAAGGACTCGGTGAAATTAGCCCCAAAGAATTCGGTCAATTTATTGGCAAAGACATGCGCCTGATGGATGTAAACATTGAAAACATGTCTGAAGTCTCGCGTTCACTTGAATTCTACATGGGTAAAAATACCCCGGTGCGTAAGAACTTTATCGTTGAAAACCTCATTGCTGAAATCGCATAAATCGGACTGCCTCTATGAATACGCTTTCGTCGTTGATGAAACAAAACTTCTTGGAATATGCTTCTTATGTAGTGGTTGACCGCGCTATTCCAGATGTCCGTGATGGCTGCAAACCAGTTCAGCGCCGCATTTTGCACACGCTGTTTACTATGGATGACGGCAAGTTCACCAAGGTTGCTAATATTATTGGTGAATCAATGAAACTGCATCCGCATGGTGATGCGTCAATTGGTGATGCGCTTGTCGTATTAGCAAATAAAGGTCGTGCCGCTGGTAACCATGACCTCGGATACTTTATCGAGAAACAGGGAAACTTCGGTAACATTATGACGGGTGACGGTGCTGCCGCTGCTCGTTATATCGAATGTCGTTTGACTCCCCTCGCTAAAGAAGTTTTATTTAATCCCGCGCTGACCTCATACTTACCCAGTTACGATGGTCGTCGCGAAGAGCCCGTATCCTTACCCGCAAAAGTACCCGTTATTTTAATGTTGGGCACTGAGGGCATCGCCGTTGGCATGGCCACCTCTATTTTGCCACATAATTTTGGTGAATTAATTCAAGCCCAAATTCGTTATTTAAGCGGTGAATCCTATCGTGCGTTGCGTCCTGATTTCGCCACGGGCGGTATCATTGATACGTCTGGCTATGACGATGGTCGCGGCAAGGTAAAAGTCCGCGCAAAAATTGATACCGATGGGGATCGACGCGTCATTATCAGTGAATTACCGTGGGGTAAAACCACGGAATCATTGATGGACTCCATCGAATCGGCTGTTCAAAAAGGCAAACTCAAAGTTGGTGAAATCCTTGATAAAACGGGCGAAGAAGTACGTATTGAATTAAACTTGCCACGTGGCGTTAATGCTGACGAAGTAATTCCTCAGTTGTATGCCTTCACCGATTGTGAAGTGGAAGTTAATTCAAACATCGTGGTAATTCGTGATCGTAAACCTGCTGAAATTGGCGTGCGCGAAATCATGGAATATTGCGCAGATCGTTTAAAAGAAATTATTAAGGCGGAATTAGAACACTTACTTGGCAATCTGCTCAATAAACAACATTGGTTAACGCTTGAACAGCTCTTTATTGAAAATCGTATCTATAAGAAAATTGAAAACGAAAAAACCGAAAAGGGCGTGCGTGATGCTGTATGGAAAGGCATGGATCAGTTTAAGAAGCTCTTTATTCGCGATATGGTTGAGGAAGATGTTGATCGTCTGTTAGAAATTCGCATTAAACGCATTTCGCAATTCGATATCGACAAAAACCGCAAAGACATTGATGATATCGTACGTCAAATTAAAGAGGCTAAAGCTAAATTAAAGAATTTAACCGGCACCACTATAAAATGGCTTGAATACCTCTTCGATAAATATGCGAAATTTTTTCCGCGCCGTTCCAAAGTGAAGGCTATGGAAGAAATTGATCAAAAGTCAGTCGCACGCGCCAATATCCGCATGGGCTATGATGCCGCTACCGGATTCTTTGGCAAATCGGTTAAAACTTATGACCGTGAAATCAAATGTAGCGAATTTGATAAAGTCTTAGCCATCATGCAAAATGGCGTTTACCGCATTATGGCCCCGACAGACAAAATATTACTTGAAGGGAAAGTGCTTTATCTCGATATATTTGATCCAGAGAAAGGCGTCGATTTAGTTGTGCTCTATCGCGATAAAAAGAAAATTCCTTGGGCTAAAAAAGTGGCCATTAAGGCCTTCATAAAAGACAAAGCATATGAATTGATTAAAGCTCGCGCGGGACGTGTCGACCATTTATTATTTGGAAACGCTGGTAATAAAGGGAATATCACCTGTCACATGGTGCCAGCGCCGCGTTTACGTGTTTCTAAAGAAACCTTTAACCTGAAAAACTTAGAAACATGTGGCATCGGTTCACGCGGAACAAAAATGGCTGAGCGTCCAACTGCTAAAATAGTGATAGAATAACTTGGTACTTGGCATATTTGCGGTATCCGTTGCCGGCGTTGGCAGCGGATACTTTCATCGCTGACATTCCTAAAAACTATTTATTTCTACCAACTTGCGTACTGCTATTAAATGATTCCAGATACAATTGATTGAGCAGCCCATCGCAGTTTTTTGTAATCGGCAGGATGTGTTTCTGGCGATATCTCTTTTTCTACTTCGCCTGAATTACTGTCGTGATCTGGATCATCATCACGAGCCTCAACTTGTTTATCCGGCGAAATTGAAAAACTATCTGGCGACCACAAGACGCCAAGTGCGCCTGATAATGTGGCTCTATGTGCATCTATCTGTAATATTCCGTTTTTATCGTAATAAGCTTGGCCGCGATAAGCGACGACCACTTGTCCACGTGCCACCATAATTGGTCCGCGAGCAGTAGGAATTTGCTCGGGCATGGTTGCCAATGTAACAATCCAACATCCTTTAACGAGTCCAGCGCTGTCATCTATAACAATAAGCGTACGATATCGATCCCAGCGTAAAATAAGAGCGCCTGGTTTTGCTGGTGTATGTGGTGGTGGTGGTGGCTCGCGCTCTCCGCTCCGTACATCTGACTCACCGAGAACGTTAAATACACCATTTCCCAATAAGACCATGGGCACTTGTCCGAGTGGATCGACATTCTCAAACGCCTCTGCTGGCTCTCCTGGATTGGCTGGTTCTGGAATTGGTTCTGGTAAAAATGGAATGAGACCGCCACCGTTATCAGCGTCGCCAGCAAATATCCCTGGCATAAAAATAAATACGAGCAGCAGCAATCGCGCCACTCGAAATATCGCCGCGCTTAACTGGGAATCATGCTGCTGCATAAGTACCTAGAAAGTTCGTCGTTGACGGGTTGAGGGAATGGCATCCGCAATGCGGTACTTGGTGACCGTACGCCTACTGATGTCCAACCCTTCCTTTGTTAGTCTGTCGGCAATATCCTGATCAGACAAGGGATTCTTCTTATCCTCAGACTCAATGAGCTTCTGAATCTTCAATTTTACTGACTTAGAGCTCTCCGCCTCACTGCCATCTTGGGTGGCAATACCGCCAGAGAAGAATGACGACAGCGGTAGAACGCCTGCTGGGGTCTGTATGTACTTATCTTTAACCGCACGACTGACAGTGGCTACGTGCATGCCAATCTTATCCGCGATATCTTGCCGCATCAACGGGCGTAGATGCTCAACTCCATATTCAAGATACGCAGTTTGATGCTTAATAATCTCGGTGACAATTTTTAAGAGCGTTCGTTTACGCTGAGCAATCGCATCAATAATAAATCTGGCGCCAGAAATTTGTTCCTTTAAATACTTTTTTTCTTTTTGATCACTACTTTTTTCATACAGGTCGAAATACGATTCGCTTACCTGGACTTTCGGCAAATGGCCATCTGGAATACTAACAATCCACTCTTCATTTTCATTGCGTTCTACAATTACGTCGGGAACCACATATTGGTTTGCGCCCTGGGCAAAAGGTAATCCAGGTTTGGGGTCTAATTGTGAAATTACCTCGACACCTTCCATTACGCGTTCGACATCGACGGCAAGCGCTTGGGCAATGATAGGCAAACGATTACGCAGCACATTATCAAGATGGTCGCGAATTAGCGTTATTTCAAAAGAATTATCTCCAGCTTCACGCTGCAATTGCAATATAAGACAGTCTTTTAAATCTCGTGCGCCAATACCGGCAGGGTCACAACCACGTACGAGTTCCCATGCTTGTTCAGCTGTATCTAATTTTTCTTCTGGAAATAAATCTGATAATGCATGTTCTAAATAACCAGCAGGAGATAACTCCCAACTGATGTCCTCCACTAAACTACGAACCTCTTCTGACATATCGACAAATCGCAATTGCTCCAAAATGTGCTGTGCTAATGATGGCGGGCGCTCGGGCGTAGCTGCCAATGCCGCCATTTTATCGGGGCCGTCTTCATCATACGAACGACTCGAGCTCTTAGACTTCCAAAGCCAATCTTGGTCCTGCTCGTTTGTGCGATCAATTGCGGTTTTGTTTGAGTCATCGCCTTTAGAACTGCCCGATGAGTTGGAATCAGCGAGACTATCATTGTAATCCCCAGATGGACCACGTTCATCCAGTACCTCTAAAACAGGATTACTTTCAATTTCGCTCATAAGACGTTCTTCCAAAGCCATTTGTGGAAGTAACAAGATCTCAATGGACTGGATCATCTGCGGCGTGAGCTTGAGCTTTTGCTCCATCCGCATGTTCAGATTTTGCCGCATCTGAAGAGCCATTGCTATCAGTCCTTATGGCCCGTCTGGCCGGGAAACCGGGGCTTTTAGGTAAACCCTAGCAAATCTTACGCCAAATGGGTCTCTTTAGCAAGCTAGACCGTAGTAGAGCCTAACACTGATACATAGTGTCTAACAAATCGCTTGTTGAAACCCGAGGCAATGCCCTGTCTGATGCAGACAGTACTAGACCGTGTTCAAAAATAACTAGGTTAATAGTATTTTATGCTTTCTAGCAAGGAAATTGCGCATGAGTAGTTCAGCCGAACCGGTGCTTGCCAGCGACCCGTTCGAATCCATTGCTGAATTGATTATTTACAACGGCTGGGCTAAACGAGCCAAGCTAGATGAAGCACGTGCCGAAATTGGACAACACAAAGGCGGTAGCACGTTATCCGATATGCTCTCGCTGATACGAGTCTTAGGCGCAATACGCGTCATTACACCGGAACAAACCAATGAGCTTCAAAGCATCGTTCAGCAACAAAGCAATTTTACCCAATATCAATTATTAAAACGTTTAGGCGCCGGTGGCATGGGAACTGTGTTCCTCGCTAAACATATCGAATCTGGCCGTTATTTAGCTATAAAAACCATGATGAATCGCTTGAGGGAAGACCCCGATTTTGTTGGACGTTTTCATCGAGAAAGCAAAGTGTTAACTGGACTGCACCACAACAATATTGCAGATATTTATGAAAGTGGCGATAGTGGAAATGCCTGTTACATGGCGATGGAATATGTTGAAGGCCCAAGTTTAGGATTGTTACTGAAAGAAAACAAGGCGCTTCCAGAAGATTATGTGCTTAAAATTTGTAAACAGGTTGCAGATGGTTTAGCCTACGTTTACGAAAAATCTGAATTAGTTCATCGTGATATTAAACCTGAAAATATTCTCATTGCCCGTGACCCATCCATAAAAGATAAATTTCCAGCAAATGATGTCGCGAAATTAATTGACTTTGGTTTAGTTAAACCCGTTGACGACGACATGCATCTTACACAAACGGGAATGACTATTGGTACGCCATTATACATGTCTCCAGAACAAATTCGGGGCGAAAAAATTGACTGTCGATCAGATATTTATGGCCTGGCGGCCACCATGTATCATTTATTGACTGGTGAAACACCATTTAGCGGCACCAGCCCTGGCGCTATTATGAGCGCCCATTTAACCCAGCCGGTTCCCGATCCAGGATTGCGCGTACCAGGACTCAATACCAAAACGCGTGAATTAATAATGATGGGAATGGCGAAGAAAGCAGATGCTCGCTATCTTACTTTTCCTGCCTTAATTAAAGCGATAGAAAAAGCGCTGGCGGACTCTGTCGATAAATCTGGAAATTCACCAAAATTATTACGGAAACCTCTTG
>JAHEDF010000166.1 GCA_024641365.1 Planctomycetota bacterium
ATGTAATAACGCAATCTCAGAGCCAACGCTCTTGATCTCAAGGCGCGTATTGTCCATTTACTGAATTATTACGTCAGGGTTTGTATAACACGATCCCATTTTAAAACCGCTGCTAGATCACGCGGCGTCATGCCGTTTGCATCCTTATAATTTTTATCCGCGCCATATTTTAATAACAATTTAACCTGAGTCAGATTTCCGGCCAAAGCATCATAATGTAGCATCGTTGAACCTGAATCATTTGGCTCAATAAATGGTTTCGGATTTTGCTTTAGGCCTTCTTCACATTTTTCTGCCATATTTAGGCTCATAGGGTGCTCTGGGATATCATCGCCATCACAATAATCCGCCAATTTTTTACGTCCTTTAAATATTCCCAAAAATCCCTTGGTTTCGACTTCATTACCAGGAACAATCGCAATGCGATTGGGATCTCCGAATTCTAATCCCCATGCCTCATCGTGTTGCGCACGCATGACCGGATCGAATTCAGAACGCATTAACTGCACACTGAATCCACCATATGCGCGACCGTGAATTGAATAAAGCCAATCCGATAAATCTTCTAATTTAACCTGTACTCGATCACCAAGTTTCAAGGTAGAGACCCAGCGTGGCTCATTATTAACATGTCCAGATAATGTCACGCCATCAAAATCGACGTCACTAAACCACATATGCTCGCTCTCCGGAACATTCTCCCCGGTACCATCAGTTTTAATTCCTAATTTAACCGTCGCAGCACCCATCCCTGGTAAAATACGACGTGCTTCCCACGAAGATTCGCGCCAAAAATATTTAAATGTGCGCAAAGCTTTAATACGTGCCGCATTCATCGGCTCATCACTGTTTTTTTTGACGGCTATAGGGCTTTCCATGGTAGTAAGTTCCTTCACTTGCTTGGTACTCAATGACAAACGAAGGGTCCAGAGATAGCAACGCATCCCTTGCAATACAAGTAGAACTTACCTAAGCGGTAAAATGACATTTATCCAGGCCGTTTTATGAGAATGACCATTCATCATGTTGCGCATCAATACAACATGCTCATTTACAGAAGCAAAACCTCACCATTACACGAAATATTTTGGTTCAAAAAAGTACATGTGGCCAAACGAAGCTTTAGATTTAACCAGCACAGTCTGCTTGCGATTCATTTGACCACGTGTCCTTAATCCCTTATTTAGCGAAGTCGGCTGATTTGAGACGCTCCTCTGCATTTTGCGCTGCTTCGGTTCCTGAAAATTCTTTTATCACTTGTTGATAAAAAGTTTTCGCGACAGCTAGCTGGCCAGCATCGTCAGCTTCCTTAGCTGTTTTGAGCAACATATTTGCACGCGCAACTTTTGGATCGACTGCGGGTTTGGCTACCTTCGCCTCTTTTTCAGCTTTCTCTTCTTTATCCTCTTTTACTTCGGCTTTTTTCTTTGGGCTTTCATTTAACAGTTTTACCATGGCCCATCCCATTGCTAAACCGACATCCATATAGGTTTCTGGATTACCACCATAGTGACTGTTTCCGCTACCGCCTTTTGAAAGCGGATTCGAATAAACCGTCGCTACATTTCCTTTAAATTCTGGGTATTTGCCGCTATCACCATCTACCGCGAGATGGCCTGCCAACACTTTTCCGCCGTTCCCGCCACTACCTTTTTTCGCCTCACCTAAAGTTGCGCAAACGAATTTTGCATCTGGGGCGTTAAATTCTTTACGCAGTGCTTTAATAAAATTGACGAGATTAAATTCATAACGTTCGGAATGCGCTGGATTGCCACAATCCTTCTCACCTTGCCAGAAAAAGAATCCAGCAACTTCAAAACCTTTAGCTCCCGGATAATAGGTTTGTAATTTTGCCAACACTGCTTGCGCATCTTCCGTATCGGTATCCCATTGTTTGCCGGCATACCATTCCCCTTCAACCTTTTGACCGTTACCTTGAGGATTTTTGGGTGTGCCACGATATCCTGGTTCTAATTTACCATTGAATTCGTATGGCTCTGATCCGGGTGGCAATAAATCCCAACCAATACTACGATTGCCAATACAGCTTTTGAGAATCATAACTGGAGCATCAAGCGTCTGCCCGAGTGGGAAGCCAATGCCATATTCTGGGCCCATATGTTTGCCACCGACTTTCATCCATTCGTTATTTAACAGCTTACCAGTCATCATACGCACAAAACGAACGTCTTTTCGTTCTATCCAATTACCCGATTCATCAACTAGAAATGGATATTTACCGCCTTTGACTACACCCGTTAAAGTATCCACCTTACCTAGGCCAACCATATTAGACTGTCCTAAAAGAATAAATACCTGGACAGGCTTGCTCATATCAGCTTCTTTGCCATCAGGTCTTTCCACCTGTGGCATAGAACCGTTTTCCGATGCTGTTACATAATTTGAAATAAAAGGCGCGCAGGCGAATACGCTTACGGCACATAATTTGGCTGCGAATTTCATAATCTTAGCCTCCTTAAAATAGGCGGTAACTTATTCCGCGTCATGGAATAAGGGGTATATTAATTGCGACATCTTCCCCGGGTTTTAGGACAGATGCCCCTGTGTTGATTACAAATTTCTTTTGTAACCAAAACATGATCTGTCTCTATACAGAGATTTTTACTGGCTGTTGATGACAAAACTGTGTTATTTAATAAAGATGACATAATATCCATGTTGTTAATCCGAATTTAGTAACTGAGGATTAATCGATAATCTGCTTTTAAATTTAAATGAATAATAACTCACTTTATTAATCCATGTTCATTGATTATGAGGCAACTCCAGCGCGGTGCTAAACCACACAAACACGCGTTCGTAAATCTACATAAAATGGCTAACTCGGGGTGAGACTCATTAGAATCCATGGGGAAGCATACATCAAACATATCGCGATAGCTCCTAAATATTGGGCCCGCTGTTACTACCAACCCATTCGTTTCTGCTAATTGGCCGACGCGTAAAAAGCATTTATCGACTAAAATTGAGCTCTTTTATCCGCATAAAAAGTAAACTATCGCTATAAAAGTTGTGCACGACCCTACGCGGCAGTTGCATCGTTAGTATTGATTCACTAAGGTCTCGCCGCAAACCCATTTATGGCGAAAAGCCAAGGAATAACTCTATGAAAAGATTCGGAATAATTGCAGTCTTTGTCGTCATAGGCGGAATCGTATCAATTTTTACTGTCTCTTCGAAAGATGTAAAAAGATTTAATGATAGTATGGTTGATGCGATCTCATCTTTGGATTCAACCTATACCACATTAGATAAGCAACTCGATGCATATACCGATGGGAAAGAAGTCGATCTCGCTATGTTTTCACGAAACATTGAAAGCGCAACCAAAGGAATAAATCGACGCATAGATAGCATGAGTCAAATGAAAGTGCCTGATGATGAATATTGTAAGGCGTTTCATTCGTCGGCATTATCTTACTCGCAAAATAATTTAAAAATCATATCCATTTATAACGATAAAATTCTTCCTTATATTAAAGAACATAATCCTGGCTCCAAAAAAGATAGCGAAGTCGTCTATAGCTATTTTACTGATTTGGCAGTGGAAGACGAGAAGCTCTTGAATGACGTTCAAGAGAAACAAAAAAACATGGCTCGCAAATTTAAATTAAAATTACAATAGTAACCAAAAGGTAATAGGTTTCTGTTTGACAGAAAGTCAGCGAATTCATTATTAAGAGCTGCAGAAGGCGCGCGCCATAATCGGTTGCGCGCCTTCTCTTTTTCGTACTTTTTCCAAAAGGAACCTCGCCATGTCAGACTACTTCACTAAATATCGTGCTTGGGCAGACCAAAATATTAGCGATGAACGAAAGAAATCTGAACTCGTCTATGCTATCGATTGGATGGAATTAAACGCCAATCATATTGATCAGGCACTATTTGCTACAAGCGATCATCCATGCATCGCATTTTCCACCGTTATCAATACCCTGTTAAATGAAGCAGAACAACAAAAAGTGACCTTTCAGCCTATTATTAATTGGCTTGTTGATAATCAAAAATGCCCATTTGGATTGCAGTTAAAAGTTAAAGCTTTCAAGCATCTGCGACGATGCTGTCATTTGTTATCACCTAACATGGTTCAGCAATTAGCAGAATTACAGATAACTTCTTATCAAAGCGAATTCAGATCACGTGAATTTTTATATCTTGATAAATTCTTAGCCGATTACCGACTTTCAGGTCGGCAATGAAAAAATAGTTGGTTGTCATCAGCTTGTAAAATGCTTATATTTAATCCGCTTATCGATAAAATATTCTACATTTGTGGCATTTCACATTAATTAAGTAAAACTGATTCTCACCCCAAGTGCCATTTTATCGTGCGTTACGTCGTGGTGCTCAATGCTGAGCAGGATTCTCTATGATGTGAGTAAATTAAAATTTTGTGCCGTTAAGGGAGATGCCAGCATGCCGTCCGTTATAAATGGTCGCTCTTTATTATTTATGGGCAATAGCTTCCTTCTGCTCATCCGTGAGCTTAGATACATCTGTAATAAATAAGGTCGTAGTATCCGAAAACATAACGCCTTTTTCCCAGACTTTCAGCAGAGCATAGTCCCCTGCTACTCCAATAAATGTTGTTGAATGCATGGTTTCAGTCATACCTACTTTATTATAAAGAGACATGAATTTTTCATTATTTATATAACTTACTCGCGGCGCCGGCTCGACAGTCTGCACCGTTTGCCGCTCAGATTGAGCACAGCCCACCATATAAAAGCTACATACTATCGCAGTAACGGTGAGTGAAAAATCATAAAATGGAGAGCGCTTGACGTTCATGGGTGTTTCTTTCATTTGTTGTTTAATTAACAGGATATAACTAGGTAAGTCACAGGTTTGTTTTAGGTTTGCCACCAAAGCTCAGCAAATTAATGAACCTTTGTGCTTTGCTGGTGTACAGGAGTTGATTAGTTAAAACTATCAAGGAATAGTGCTTTTATCTATAAATTCCCTCATCTCTCGTACGTTTACGTCTTCGCTATTTTTCGGATCCATTTGCTCGACGAGCTCATTTAAATCTTTCAGGAGGGTCGGGTCAGATTTTTCCACTCTCTTTCTTGTTGATTCAAAAGAAGCATAAGCAACACCACCGATAGTTACTTGTTGGTTTACAGTTCCTATCATGTGTCCTATGGTAAAAGACGCATATAATAAGAATAAAGTCAAGAACGTTAGTGAAGTAATTAGGGTGGTTTGTAAAAGTTTCATTTTATATCCTTTCGAAGAGTTATAAATTGCACTTTTAATATTATTTAAATTTGATTTCCGGCCATTTTTTTCATCGGTTTCTTTTTAATTACCTGTCGGGCCAGGGATATGGATCCTAATATAAATATAGCCGTATAAATAATTGCCCAAACAGTTGATGGGCCTTCGCCAACTGCATGCAGGCCACCACCACATGCGCCAATCATTACGATAACGTTTGCTATTACGATACCCAATGAACGTCGCTCATTAATCAAACCCCATGCTGATAATCCGAGGACGATTAAAACAAGCATACAAACAATAAAAGTGATTGGGTGCATATATGATCCTCTTATAGCAAAATATTTGTCTCAATGAAATAAGCGTACTGAAAAAAGTTTATGCTAATTGCGTAATGATTTATTATTTACTATGAAGTAATGATCCAAACTTGAACTCATCTCCCTCGTTGTCGCGTATATTTTTAAGGCGCCATGGATACGGTTCGCTATACGAGGCTGGATGGTTGGTATGTAGCGATGCGAAAATTGTAGACGCCGTTTATAACGTGCATGCAATTGAGATTTTTGACTCATTCTTTTCTGCCTCCTTTTTTATAAGCTAACGATCGCTTATTATTGTCAAGGTGGATGTACAAATAAGTCGCATCTCTTTATTTTTACGAGAGTTACGCATTTCCAAACCTGCTAACACTAGGCAGGCTTCGTATAATATGGAATAAAATTCTTCTGATCACGCAACAGTGAAGCGAAGCATGTTCCGGCTCATGGAACCTAATTTACATTATTCAGCTGCATAATTTCCAAGTTGAATCATCTCGGTAGCGCACGGTGGTAAGGCGCGCAAAAAATACCGACCATATGCGGCAGTTAGAATACGGTGATCAAGTATAACCACCGTTCCGCTATCAGATTTTGTTCTAATTAATCGTCCAAATCCTTGCTTTAAACGAATAATTGCTTCTGGAACACTACGTTCCATAAATGGATTACCACCACGCTTTTTTATGTCATGGTGGCGTGCTTCAACAACCGGATGATTTGGAACTTCAAAAGGTAATTTTGTTATAATGACATGTTTAAGAGCATCACCTGGCACATCGACACCCTCCCAAAAACTGGCGGTCCCAAATAGAACGCCATTGCCCACACGCTTAAATAAATCAAGCATCTGCATACGCCCCATGCCATCACCGTGGCGTAAGACAAAACGATTAGCACGATCTAGAACAGGACGGACCAAATCGTGAACAGCCTTAAGTTGCCGATAACTCGTAAATAAAATAAACGTGCCACCTTCGACGGTCTGTAAATATTCTGAGAGCCAACCAGCAATGGCTCGTTCATAGCGCGTGCTGTTTGGATCAATGCTGGTATTATTTAATAATAATTTGGCTTGGTTTTGATAATCAAATGGACTGTCTAAGCGTTTTCCAATTCCGCCGTCAATGCCAAGGCGACGGCGTAAAAATAAAAAGCGATCGCTATCATCAGCGGCCAGCGTGGCACTGGTTAAGATGACACTCGGTATTTCATCAAATAACTGTTTTTTTAATAAATCTGCTACTGACAACGGGCTGGCAGATAACGACATGGACCCACGCCCTACCGGCACATTGGCATAATAAACGTGATCTGATCCCATTTGTTCAATAATCCAACGAATAGATCCACTTAATGCCACCGCCCGTTCCTGTTGAGCGCGTAATTCATTACTATCATTATCGTCATCGACATGAGCACGACACTTATCGAGTGCTTTTGCGACTGCATCCAATGCAGGACTTAACGTATTATCGACCAAATGCGGAACTGTCATTTTAATCGTATCTTGTCCATCAGTTACTAAAGATGCGACTTGTTTCCAAAATGATTCGCCAGCTGTTCTCGCATATTCAACAATTTCACGAGCCTCATGGTACGCTTCGTTTCCAAGTAATCCCTTACCCTTTCGATTCCATAACCCGTCTAAATAAAAACGAATTTGTGCATCCGTAATAGAGACGCCAAGATGGTCAGTGGCTATATCTTCAAGCGTATGCGCTTCGTCAAAAACTATCACTTGGTGCGGCGGTAAAATGGCGGCATGCTCTTCACGCAAACTTAAATCGCTAAAATACAAATGATGGTTAACTACCAGTATATCCGCTTCTTCCATCTCTTTTCGAGCTTTATAAAAAAAACACTCAGCGTAATGTGGGCACTTACGCCCTTGGCAATTATTCCGATCACTTTGCGCCTGCTTCCACACTTGAAATGGCGGTTCGTATCCTAAATCACCAAGATCGCCAGTTTCTGTCGTCGTGCTCCAATCCAATAATTCCTTTATCGCTTGAGCGTCCTCGCGATTATCAAACAACACTTGCTGACCATTAGCAGCGTACTGCAATCGACGAAGCGAAACATAATTTTGTCGCCCCTTAACCAGGACTGCTTTTAATTCAGGAAACAACTGTTGCACCATGGGTATGTCTTTGCGAATCAATTGTTCCTGCAAAGCAATAGTACCTGTCGATATGACTACTTTTTGGTGTGATTTTAAGGCATGCAATGCCAGCGGGATTAAATAAGCAAAACTTTTCCCAACACCGGTTGGCGCCTCCACAATAGCATGCGATCTATTAGC
>JAHEDF010000167.1 GCA_024641365.1 Planctomycetota bacterium
TAACAGTAGCTCTACGTTGTTGCTCATGCCGTTTTCAGCTAATTACCACACGCATACCTATCGCTGTGAGCACGCGAGTGGCGATTGTGTTGATTATGCACTCGAAGCCGTACAGGCAGGTATTAACGTACTTGGCTTTTCGGATCATACGCCATTACCTGATGGTAAATGGAAAGAAATGCGCATGTCATTACCGCAATTAGATGATTATGAAGCGGCAGTAGCAGATGCGAGGATTGCAGAGCCAACGTTGCAAATATTAATCGGTCTCGAATGCGAATACAGTGCACAATATCACAATTGGTATAAAGAAGAAATATTAGGACGACGTGGCTATGATTACCTCATTGCGGGGTGTCATTTTACTCCGTTTGGAAATCGTTGGTTGCCATCTTTTGGTCAATTGCAGTCGGCAGAGCGGTTGCGCGCTTACACAAAATATGTGATTGAGACAATGGAATCTGGTTTGTTCGCTTTTATTACCCATCCAGATATTATTGGCTGTTCATGGACACATTGGAATGATGATTTGTCCGCTTGCGCGAGGGATATTTGTTCAGCTGCTGTTAATTTAAATATTCCACTCGAATTAAATAGCTACGGTTTTAGAAAACCATGGGTTAATGGCTCACAAGGCCAACGACCAGCGTATCCCTGGGAACCATTTTGGGCCGTTGCAGCAGAACATGCGGTCGAAGTCGTATTAAGTAGTGATGCCCATCGGCCATGTGATGTTGCCGCGGGTTATGATGAAGTTGCTATTATTCGCGATCAATTCGGACTTAAAGAAGCTGATTTAACTTATTTAGGTGTTGGTAAAACCTAAAATATTTATTACCTATTTTACATCCGCTCTGGCGCTTTGAGTCCCATTAATCGAAGTCCTTCACCCAAACTGCTACGCGCAGCGCGCACCAATGCTAAACGTGTTGCAGAAATTAATGCATCTGCGCACAGCACGCGTGCATCGTGATCATGATTACCAGCCGTTAACCACGAGGCGACTTCGCTAGCGAGAGCTAATAATCCTGTAGCCAAAGCGCTTGGTTCGTCGCTTTCAACGGCTTTATCTAGAGCAGAGCGTAAGCGGGCGATTGCCAGCAATACAGATTTTTCATCTGCTCGTGTCAATGATGCCCAATTTGCTTGCGGTGGTTGTGGATGCGCTTCTGCAAATTTCCGCTCAATCGAACATAAACGGGCATGAGCAAATTGCAGATAAGGGCCAGTTTCTCCATCGAATCGCAAGGCTTCTTCAAATTTAAATTTCACATCACCTGTGCGACCATTTTTTAAATCGTTAAATACGACAGCGCCAACACCCACTGCATCTGCGATGCGTGACTGTTCTTCACCAGTTATTTCTGGATTTTTTTCTGCGACGACGGCACGTGCACGTTCAATGGCTTCTTCCAGGACTTCGCGCAACAACATTAATTTACCACCACGAGTTCGTCCTTTAGCCCAGGCATTTTCTTCATCATTCCAAATTAATACTACACCGAAACCTATATGCCGCAGACGATCAGCATAGGGGCGTTGTAATAATTTCGCGCATGCAAACCATTCTTTAAAATGTAAAGATTGGCCTAAATCAACGACATATAAAGAACGATCGAATTTAAATTCGGCAAAGCGATCATCACAAGCCGCTAAATCACGCGTGGCATATAGCGTACCACCATCGGCCCGTTTTAATAACATCGGTTTTTTAAAGCCCCGGGCTAATAAATCGACAACGGTTGCACCTTGATCGATTTTTGTCAGGCCTTTGCTTTCAAGCTCTGCTAATACCGGTCCCATTTTATCTTCATAATAGGCTTCGCCTTTCCATGAATCAAAAGTAACGCCAAGCATATTATAAACCCGCTCAAATTCTTTTAAGCTCGCGTCTTTAAATATTTGCCACAATGAGCGCGCTTCTTCGTCACCGTCCTCTAATTTTTTTGACCACGTGCGCGCTTCTTCTTCAACCGCCTTATCTTCTTTAGCGGCATTTGAAATGCGCACATATAAATCGTTTAAAAAAGTGACGCGATCTGGGGCAGTATTCAGTTGATCTAATGATAGATTTTCGCGCTTCCACCCAGCGATAAGGCGACCAAAGGCAGTGCCCCAATCGCCAAGGAAATTAATTCGTGTGACCTGCCAATCGGCAGCCGCATACAGATTTGCTAAAGCATTACCAATCATTGTGGAGCGAATATGATGAAAGGCGAGGTGCTTGGCGATATTGGGACTGCTAAAATCAATACAGACTTTTTTACCAGCCCCGGTTTTAGATCTGAGCGCAGCAGTTGGCGATGCTATTAACGAAGGCAAGAGGACGCTTGCCACACCGGTGGTGCTAAAAGTCATATTTAAAAATGGCCCCGCCGCGACAGCGTTCACGCCGAGATCATGTTGCGAGACCAATGTCGCTAATTCAGTTGCCAATGCTGGAGGTGGAATACCACGGGCCTTTGCCAATTGAAAACAAGGAATTGCAACATCAGCGGCTACGCCCTTAGCAGGCGGCATAATTAATTGCGCAACAGTTGCGTCATCAACTGAGAGATGGGCGGCTATAACGTGAGCAATTGGCGCAGTCAGCAAATCAAGCATGGTTGTCCTACAGGTGAGGGCGCCAGCTTGGTATTACAGTAACGGTCGCAAGGGGGAGGTGGCGCTCTGTTAGCCGCGTATCACTGAAAAGCAGGCTATTTAAGCTGATGCTTGGATCTTTTGACGTACCTCGCAGCCACTCAATAGATCGTGTAAACCACGTGAATTAGTCGCAAAAGTGAGTGGAAAGAATGGCAAGAAAATGAGCAACAAAATCCAACGAATAAAAGATCTACTCCAGGATAGATGAATTCCCGTAGATCGCTCAACAATTACTAAGCCCATTTTCTTGTGCCATAACGGCGCTCCACTCACAACGGTTGCGCCAATGGCATAAATCAGCACGGTGAGAATAATAATTAATACCGCTATCGTCATACTTACAAAAATAGTTAAGAAAGGCTGTTGATCGCGCGACTTGGCCAGTGATTGAATTAAATAAGTTGCGCGTTCAATGCCGCCGGGACGAAAGACTGATACTATTATTTCTGAGGTTTGGGATTCAGGAGATGGAGTTGAAGTGAGTCGTGGTAGCCCGTGTTCAATAGTAACGCCAGCCTGTTTCAATGCCCACGTATAGCCACCAATCAAAATGGGGCTGACTAATAGCATAATTAACGCGCCCATGGTGAGGACATCTAAAACGCCACCCATAACTCTTTTTTTTAATGGTGCCGATTCAGCATGTTCGCCGAGTGGAAAATCTGGTTGCAGTGCGACATTACCAGACTTTGGAGTAAATTCGGCTGGCATTAAAGTAGATGTATAATCGTTGCGCGGTTTGTGCGCATTATCTTTTTTTTCCGACTCAATCGGAACTTTTTTGCCGTCTTTAGTTGCCAAAGCTCCAGTGCCTGGTTTATTATCTTCTGATGGTCGCAACGCATCTGAACTAACATCGCTATTAATATCGGTGCTGATGTAGGTATCGTTGAGACTTGTTGTTACTCTTTTTTTATGTTCTCGCGGTGCTGGCGGTTTGTCTGTGAGTGGTATTTCAAGCGGCTCCATTGATTCCGTGTCTGATGGATCAATGTGGCGATCTGTTTGCGGCAGCATTTCACTCTTCGATGCTTGCTGCGTCGAGTCGAGTAAAACGGTAAAAATACAAGGGCCGCAAATTACGGTTTGCCCATTTTTTATTTGATGTTTACCGGAAATACGTTCACCATTAATCAGGACTCCATTGGTGCTGCCCAAATCTTCAATATAGACTTCTGTTCCTGCGTGGTGCAGACGTGCGTGATGTCGACTAAGTCGCGGATCATCAATACGCAGAGAACAATCCCGTCCACGGCCTAGAATATGCGTTCCGGTCGGCACGGATAAATTTACATTTTGTCCGGTCAGATGGACATGCATGTTGAGAGTAATAGTGAATATTTCAGGTTTGTCACCGATTACTTCCAAGCAGGTAGCTTGGAAAGGGCTCTGACTCGTACCGTTTTTGTCGCCTGATGGTGCCCAGCAATGAGTTCTATGGCATCAGTTTGTAGGTATTCTTTCAATATTGAGATAACCGCTTTATTGGCGAGCCCATCAACTGGTGGTGCGGTAACAGCAATTTTCAAACGATCGCCTAAAGGACCGATTATGTGATTGCGACGTGCCTGTGGCACTACTTTTAATCGTATCACCAGATCATCGCCGTGTTGTGATGCGTATGGTGGGAGCTGTGGCATGGTCATTATTGAACTCGGCTTCGACTCTTCAGCATGAGCTGACTATGACAATCCCGAATTGCGATTCAGGACCCTTGCAATGGCAATTAAGTACACAGTTACAGATTGCCTATTCAACAGCGGCTGACGGTGATCAGCGAAAAGAGTCATTGCGATATGCGTGGTTAGCAAATTTGACAAAACACCGATGCGTAATTCCTAAGCAAATTCACGGATCGCTAATTGTTGATGCTGATGATAACGAACGTTTAGCGCACGCTGATGGCGTGATAACTAAACGCAGTGATTTAGTAATTGGCGTATTTGGCGCTGACTGTCCTGGATTAATTATAGATGCTGGTGATGTCATAGGAGCGGCGCATTGTGGGTGGCGAGGGGTCGCTGCGGGAATTGTTAATAAATTAATTAAGGCGCTAGGCGCTGAATCCCAAAATAATATTTCTTCGTGGCATGCATTAATTGGCCCAGGAATTAGCGCCAGTCGCTATGAAGTTGACGAACCGGTATTACGCGCGCGCGAATGGCCATCGTTGGCCGTGCAAGCAACAACGCCTGGACATGCCACTTTAGATATTACACACACGATTGCTTACGATGTTCAGCAGGCCGGTTTAATAAATATTCAGCACACCGGTATTTGTACGGCAAACGATACACGTTTATGGAGTTTTCGTCATCAAGGACCTGGATTAGTGCAGGCTTTAGTCGCTTGGCGAAATAACTAATTATTTATTACGCAGCACATTTATTAAAATAAAACAAACCTCAGCGTTTGTATGCAATCATTGTATACAAACGCTGAGCTGTTCTCTAAAGTGCGAGGCGATCTTTGATGGTGGCTACGACTTCAGCAATCGGTAAACGAATTTGCTGAGCGGTATCTCGGTCGCGTAGTGTCACGGTATTGTCAGTAAGCGATTCACCATCCACCGTAATGCACCACGGCGTACCAATTTCGTCGTGCTTGGCATAGCGCTTACCAATTGATGCTTTTTCATCGTATTTAGTTTGCACGCCAGCTTTGAGCAGGGCGCTAATAATGTCACGCGCTTTTTCAGGCATGCCGTCTTTTTTAACGAGCGGCAACACGGCACATTTAATAGGTGCTAATTTAGGGTGTAATTTAAGCACGGTACGGACTTCTTTTTCACCGGTTGCGGTGGTGCGTTCTTCTTCGTGATAGGCATCAAGTAAGAAGCATAATACGCCACGCGTTGCCCCAGCGGCTGGTTCAATTACAAATGGTTTATATTTCCATGGTTTTTTATTGGTTGTCGGATCTTCTTTTTCTTGATCGACATATTGTAACGTAACGCCGCTGTGTTTTTCGTGCTGCGATAAATCATAGTCAGTGCGACTGGCAATGCCTTCTAATTCGCCCCAACCCCAGGGATAATTGTATTCCACATCGTAGCAATCATCGGCATAGAATGCCATTTCATCACTTTCATGCTGACGGAATTTAAAATCATCCGGATAGTTGGCATAACGACGCCACCACGTAATGCGCGCCTCTTTCCAAAATGCCATCCATTCTTTTTGGGTACCGGGTTCACAGAAAAATTCCATTTCCATTTGCTCAAATTCACAGGAGCGGAAAATAAAATGTTCAACGGTGACTTCATTGCGAAATGATTTACCCATTTGCGCAATACCGAATGGTGGCTTTAAACCTTGTGAGTCCATGACATTTTTAAATTGGACAAACATTGCCTGGGCCGTTTCAGGACGTAGGTACGCCATTGAACCAGAGGTTAAGTGCTCAATATAAAAACGAACTAAAGCGATAGGATTACCTGAATGGCAAGCTTTTGAGTAGGCAGAATTTGGTTTTGTGAGTTCCTGTGCATAAATTGGATCTAATTCTTTTTTTAGATTTTCAGAAGTAAGTTCGCCCATTAGAGCCAATTTTGTCGCAACGTCCTGCATTTGATCCACTGGGCCCAATGCCGTGCGGAACATTAAATTAAATTGTTTTTCATCAGTTAAGAATGGTGAACCAAAAGTTGGCCCAACATAACCACGCCATGGCCATGTTTTCGTTGGTGCGCTTTCGCCTTTAGGGACGAAACCAAATTCAGTTGCGCTTAGAGCAACCAAACCATTTAAAACATTTCCATCGCGCTCCAGCGCAATGCCATAGTCTTTTTCAATACGTTCAGCCCACTCTTTTGCTACGCCTTTATCAGCGCAGGTAATAGGCAACTTATCACCAATGGCAGGTCGAGGTGCTTTGTCTGCGCGAAATCGTTCTTTGGAAATTTTACAATCGACCAACGGATCGCTAAATCCAGCCGCATGACCCGACGCACGCCAAACATTAGGATGCATAATAATGGATGCATCAATACCGACCACATTTTCGCGGGTCGTGACAGTGTCTTTCCACCATTCATTCATCAAATTACGTTTGAGTTCGGCGCCTAAAGGGCCGTAGTCATAGGCGCTTTTCAAACCACCATAAATCTCAGACGACTGAAATACGAATCCACGTTGTTTGCACATGGCGACGAGCTTCTTCATCGCATCAGGCGGACGGAACGATTTGACGGTGGCAGGGGCAGTATCAGACATGGTAACCTCAGAAGGTCGCGCAGGTTAGGACAGAGAACGATGGGGCAAGGGGAAGCACCGTTTCAGCCCTCAAACAATCGATATCTCTGGTATGGAACCACGCTAATGACCGATAGGAACGTCGTTTTACCCATAAAGACGAGCCCAAGCAGCAAATTGAATTCTAATCGTACGCAAACGGGAGCGTAAGTACGGGACAAAAACGGTCATCGCCACAGGAACCCGATCGTGCCGATGATGGTTGTTTGTGTCCCGTACTTGCGCCCTCGTTTATGATGAGTGCTGAGCGTATTTCTTGGCTATCACCATCATCGATAATAAATATAAGTTCGTTTTGGGATAACAACAGGTCTTTGAGCCGAGCCTGCAAACGTGTGGGTAATGATGACCTGAACAGAAGACAAAATGGTAGCTTATTACAGATTGATTAATGATGGCGGCAGTGAATTTACTCGTCATGAAAACAGCGGGCTTCAGCAAAATAGGTAATTGCCTCAGCATTATGTTTGGATGTGCTAAGCTCATGGAACGTATTACCGACTGTCTCGCTCGTCACGCACAACATCAACCGGACATACTTGCAGTGGTTGATGGAAAGCAGCAATTAACTTTTGCGGAATTACATCGTGCCGTAAACGCTATGGCTCAGCAATTACGCGATGCAGGTGTTGCGATTGGCGATCGCGTGGCGGTGCGTGGTCATGACGGTGGGGCAACCTTAGTTGCTGCACTTGCCGTTTTATCATTAGGAGGTGTGCACGCTCCAGTTGATCACACCTTGGCCGATGTCGAAATTGAAACGTTAGTGCAAGCGCTGCAAACACCCTGGCGCTTAGATATTCCACGAGCGGCAACGGTGGCCGATTTATCACAGGTAAATCTACTACGCACAAAATATCCGCGTAGTGACGATCCGTTGGGTGTTGGGCAGAGCGCATTTTTGCGTTTATCGTCTGGCACAACC
>JAHEDF010000168.1:0-1799 GCA_024641365.1 Planctomycetota bacterium
TTTAAGGCGCGTTAGTAATTTTACTATATAACTGAGTATCATCCTAATCATATTTCTTAATTTACTCGCACAGTTTAATAGACTAACAGGCACTAAAACAACGCTCGACGAGTTATTATTAGTGATTAGACTGCTGCTATGGCTACAGATAAAATTAGTAAAAGAGTTAGTATACGTTGGTGGCACTGGGTCATATTGGGGGTTTTACTTTCCGTTGGGATTATCCTTGCCACGGTAATCTTTTTACGACAAAGAGGGACACAAGAATATCAGACCTATTTGAATGATATGCATGCAAATGGCATACCAGCTACCATAGAAGATTTTATTAGTTTAGCTCCAGACGTTGATGTAGAAGCGCAAAATAATTGGCAAATTTGGGAGAACTCCATCTCTAATCACCCTCTTTTATCATATTCGCATGAATGGGGCGATTATGTTTTAGGGATCAAAGACCTTTCCCAGAAAACTCATCACGATTTAAATGAACTAAAAGATGACCTTTTACCTGCCATAAAACTGCTTAACGAAAAGAAATTAGTGCTTTCATACCATGGATATATAAAAGAAAAATATCCACTGCTAAAAGGTCCTCTTCTGGAATCTATTCATACTATTAAAAATATTGCGCCGACCCCGCAGTTCATTTTGGCTGATTGGCTGAAATTTAATGCCTGCCTTACAAATGATGAATTAGAAAGGCAGCTTTACATAAATACACTCTCTCTCTTTCATGAGGCGTCATCAAAGCCGACCTGTTTAATAGAAGCCATCTATCTACAGCGTTTACACGAGGATCGCGATGATATGTTTCTTGCCTTAACGCTAATGAATAAGTTAAAGCCAGAATTACTTTATGATTGGTTAGAAGAGCCAAATGATATTCCAGAATGGTATGCTCGGGCCCTTGATGGCGAGCGCATGTTGAGTGTAGGTAGCTTAGTTGATTTTTACGACAAATATACTTTATGGCCTGATTTTGACTTTAGTGGGCCTTCGTCAAAATGGACCGATTTCGTAAACCCTCAAAATTATTATGCCCATGCTGTCATGTATGGAATGGGACAACATGATTGTAGGAATATGGGATATTTATATTTCAATTATGCAGAGAGGCTACGTCGGAATTCCTTAGTTTCTCCTACAGACTTGCCTGATAATGGATGGACCTTAATGACAAAATTGTGTGTGCAAAATATGAAACCATCACAGTGGATGATATCCATAAAAGGCGCACAACACCGAGTTGTACGACTGGGTGCCCGGATTATTCACTCTGCTCGAACTCATGGACTTCCTATTAACGAGACTGAACTCGTAGCGCGCCTCAATTGTCTCGACATGCTCCGACCTGGAGGTGACCACTTACATCTTAAATACATATTATTATCTCCAAACCGTTTTCGAATAGCAATAGACCCTACTACTCCCATTCCTGATTTTGATAATGCCAATACAATCGCTGAGAAAGCAAAACTTTTTACGGCGCCACCTAATAAAGATAAATATAATTCCTACTGGGGGCGGCTTGAAATTGAATTACAGCCACACCATTTACCTCAAGCAACGCCTTAATACTTTTATTTATCTTTTGATACCTCTAAAAAATAAATTTATTTTAAGATAACTTATATAACTCAACTCACGAAGCACCCTCCGGCCAGATCTTTTATGGATCCCAACCCATAATATTATTTGCTTCACTTAAATCGATTAATGGCAAGCCGTAGAGTCATGGACATTGTCATCGCTGATCCACTTTTTTTGACTTCTTGTCTGTGATTTTGTGAGTTGGTTAG
>JAHEDF010000168.1:1809-7808 GCA_024641365.1 Planctomycetota bacterium
ATCGTTTTTGCCATATAATGACTACATTTGGCCATGTCAGACCACTGTGAAGCGATTATATGTGGTACTGATCCAAATAAACGAACCTGCTTACCAACGAGCGTAATTGGGCATACTATGATCAAACATCTATCGCTATTTATTTTACTATTAACGGTAAACGCCTCATTAAATTCTCTTTATGCCGTAAACGTTAATTCCAGCAATCAACTGCTTAGTGAATTGTCAAAAGCTAAACCAGGCGATGTTATCATTGTCAAGCCGGGTACGTATAAAGGATTGAAAGCAATTAGCGCCAACGGGAAGCCAGATAATCCGATCACGGTTAAAGCCGAATCAATTGGCAAATGTATGCTAGTAGACCAACTACTTATTAAAGGGGCACACATACACCTGGAGGGTTTTTCTTTCACAGGTAAGGGTTCCATTCTAGTAGAAGGAAGAAATTGTCGCATCACCCGTTGTACGATGTCCAATGTGGAGAGCGGAAAATGGATATGGATTGCTGCAGGAAGCCAAGAAATTGAAATTGATCATTGTTTGTTTGAAAATAAAGACATTAATAAAAAGTTGCCGAAAGGTTGTCAGCTACTTCAAGCAAACGTTTTAAACAAAAATGAAAAACATCACTTTCACCATAATCACTTTAGAAATATTCCCAAAGGATTAAACAGCAATGGTTATGAAACGGTTCAGCTTATAACTAACGGTAACCCGCGTGTACCACCTGGAGACCGCACTGGTAACATCGTAGAATACAACCTATTTGAACAGTGTGATGGAGAAGCTGAAATTATTTCGGTCAAATCAAATGGTAATATTTTGCGTCATAATACTTTTCGCGACTGTCGCGGTCAATTAGTGCTTCGCCATGGAAAAGAAAATATCGTAGATGGAAATTATTTTTTATGGTCAACCACACCACAAGTCGGCGGCGTCAGGCTGCAAGGAACAGGACAAGTTATCGTCAATAATTATTTTTATAATATTAGCAGTGCCATTACTTTCATGGATGGGACACCTGATGATTTATATGTACGTGTAGAAAAGGCCCAGATCATGCACAATACCATTATTGATTGTGGCCAAGGCATGACCATTGGTATTAACCACAGCAAATATCCAAATCAAGCAGGATTTGAGCCAAAAGATTGCGTGGTAAAAAACAATATTTTTCAGATACCATCCGGAAAAGTAATTAATTACATCAATAACGATGTGCCGACAAATTGGACGTGGGAAAATAACATCTACAGCGGTAATATCGGCATAAATCCAATTAAAGGCCTCGATTCGGATGATGCTTTCCTGACAGCTTCCGACAAAATTATCTATCTGCCTACGGCAAAGACACCTGCTGCAAATCCGGCTTTTGAAACAGACCTTTTAAAGGTAAAGCGCATGAAGAAGTCCAAATTAGGCGCGTTTGAATACCCGCATGATATAAATAATAAAAGACCATTAACCGTCAGCGATGTCGGGCCACGTAGTAAATAACCTGACTCGTCACAAAACAGGTGCGTTAGTTTAGAACACTTTCTCTTCTTACTTTCATCTATTTCTTAAGCGTTTTAAATAACTCAACCCACGGAGTCCCCTCCGGCCAAATATTTTGTGGTTCCCAGCCCATAATATTTTTTGCTTCACTTAAATCGACTGTCGGGCGATGCGTTTGTTTGCTGGTGACGTACATCGCAGCGAAATGGTGTGTGGTGGGAAATTGTAAGGGATTTTCTACGCAGGCGACAAAAAAACGTGCGGCGTCATCTTGGGTTAAAGCAATATCTCCTTTCCAAATATTCTCTGCTAAACGCTCCACTTCTTGTGGGTTGCGCACCAACCAGCCGAGACGTGCCATTATTACGGTCATGCCATGTTTGCGTGCAAATAATTCGCCCATAATTTCACAAGCTGCTTTGGTAAATGAATAAGCATCGTGCGGCGCAAGACCTTCCGCGACACTCACCGTATGCGTTGACCAGTCATGCAAATTGCCAACGCGAATAGTACTGGCTAAAATAACACGTTTTACCTGGGCATCGCGCGCTGCTTCTAAAACGTGCCATGGGGCAATAATATTGTTGGGCACTAAATCAGTGGTGAAATCAGCTGCATCAGGCGTTGCTGCTAAATGAATTAAGGCATCAATACCATTCATCGCACGCTGTATGGCTGATACATCACTCAACTGTGCAACCACTTGTTCTGACACGTTTGGCATTTCAACCCGATCAAATCCGCGAACGATATGACCATGTTGCTGCAATATCTGCGCCACCACGCTACCGACTGCGCCTGCTGCACCGGTTACCAATATGCGCTGACTGCTCATGGACTCAGGTTGTAAGTCCCCACTATGTGAACGCCATGTCCCAGACCTTTATTCCTGATCCCCAGAATCCGACACGTCGATTTCAGAGCACTCCATTGCACGGTTGGTCGCGTATTGGTGTCGTCGCTACGCTTATTGCATGTGTGATGAGTGGTTGTTCACCCCGCAGCGCAATGGACTTACGACCAGATGCGGATGCTGGTCAAGCAGACGCGCAATTTGAATTAGCACGCTGTTATGAAAATGGTCGTGGGGTTGAGAAAGATCTGACAATTGCCGCAGGTTGGTATCGCAAGGCCGCTGAACAAGGTCATATTCGCGCATCGCACAAATATGGACTGGCACTTATAACTGGTGAAGGCGTTGAGGAAAATGAGGTCGCCGGTTATCCGTTAATCGAAAAAGCTGCGTTAGCACATTATATTCCTGCACAATACGCACTGGGGCGTTTGTATGAAAAGGGAATTGGGGTTGAAAAAAATGAAGCGGAAGCCGCGGTATGGTATCGGAAAGCCGCTGAAAATAAACATAGCCGTGCTCAATTTGAATTAGGACTGGCTTATCATTATGGTCGTGGCGTGGAAAAGGATTTAGAAGTTGCTGTCACCTGGTTTAAAAAATCTGCTGCACAAAAAAATAGTGACGCGTTGTTTGCGTTAGCAATTTGTGCTGAAGATGGGCTCGGTATGCCTGCCGATCCTAAAGCGTCGCTTAAATATTATCGTGCAGCCGCAGAAGAAGGTCATGCGCGTGCGATGGCGAATATTGGTTTTGCTTATGAAGATGGCTTCGGTGTTGAAGCTGATCAAATACAAGCCACGCAGTGGTTTCTCAAAGCGGCCGAAGCTGGTGACGATTGGGGCCAATATAAATATGGCATGCGCTGTTATAACGCCGTCGGACGCGATGAAGATTTAGCCGCAGCATTTACCTGGTTTTCTCGCGCTGGTGAACAAAAACATCCTGATGGCTTATTTATGAAAGGTGTTTGTTTAATACAGGGATATGGCACTGAGAAAAATGTCGAGACAGGCATCGAGGCTTATCGCGCAGCTGCTGAATTAAATCATCCCGACGCCTGTTATTATCTTGGTATTCGCTACCGCAGTGCGGATGGGATTGCTGAAGATATGCCCGCTAGTTTTAAATGGCTGACCAAAGCAGCCGAATTGGAAAACACGTCTGCCATTTACGAATTAGGCCGCAGCTATGAATATGGCTGGGGCACTGAACGGGACCTGAAACGTGCTGCTGAATTTTTTAAAATTGCTGCCGACAGAAATTATTCTTATGCGGCGCATCGCTATTCGCTCTGTTTGCATGATGGACAAGGCGTTGAGGTAAATGTTGACGAATCTATTGCCTATTTGCGAAAAGCTGCGGAGTTAAAATATGATGAAGCGCAATGTGATTTAGGCTATAAATACCAAATGGGTGAAGGCGTTGAGGCAAATCAAGATTTAGCCGCCGAATGGTATTTAAAAGCTGCAGAGCAAGGTCATCCACGAGGGATGTATAATTATGGCATTTGTTTAATGCATGGGATTGGCATGGAGATTCAACCACAACAAGCGATTAAGTGGTACCGAAAGTCACATGAAGCTGGTTATAGTTGGGCCACCTATCAACTTGGTATTTGTTATGAAAATGGTAATGGCGTAGAGGCAAGTGACGTCGAAGCTTTTAAATTTTATAAACTTGCCGCCGACAATGAACTGCCGGAGGCAGAATGCTTGGTTGGGATTTGTTATCTCTATGGAATAGGTACGGATATGAATTATCCACTCGCAATTGAGTGGCTTACCAAAGCGGTTGATCATGACCAAGGGCGTGCCGGATATGAATTAGGACTGTGTTATGTTAATGGTACTGGTGTGGAAAAAGATTTGTCGCAAGCAAAAAAATGGTTTCATCGTGCCAGCGTGCTTCGTCACCCACGGGCAACTTATTTATTAGGGTTATGCGCACTAAATGGCGAAGGTATGGAAAAAAGTGAAAAAGATGCGATCACGTGGCTTACTAAAGCAGCCGGACTCGGACAAGATGAAGCACAAAATGAATTAGGCCGCTTATATTATAATGGCATTGGTGTTGAGAAGAATTTGGCGATTGCCGCGGTGTGGATTCGCAAAGCAGCCGATAATGGACTGCCATTAGGCATGTATAATTTAGCCATTTTATTAGATAATGGCAAAGGCGTTGAGAAAAATATTAATGACTCCGCAATGTGGATGCAAAAAGCCGCTGAAGCAGAACACTTAGATGCCATGAATGATTATGGCGTGTATTTATTAAATGGAAAAGGTGTAGCCAAAGATGTAAATGCATCGACTCAGTGGTTTATCAAGGCAGCCGAATACGATCACACCCTGGCATTATATAATTTAGGGCGCGCCTATGAATATGGCTGGGGCATTAGCAGCGACCGCGATAAAGCGATGGAATACTATCGCCGCTCTGCCGCAGCTGGTTATAATGAGGCTGGAAAAGCTTTAGCAAATTTACGACGGGTTATTGGCGAATCGTTTGTGCCATGAGTGTCTAGGAAGTCCGGAAGTCCGGAAGTCCGGAAGTCTTGCGGGCACAATATTGAAGTTGCTAGGAACAGTTAATTATTTATACTAATTCCGGCGCAATAGATCCTAAATAATAAGACACTTACATGGAGGACCGGAGAAACGGAGAATTACTAAGGTGGAAATCTTGTGGTTATTGAAAAAAAAGCACCGCTTTCCTCTTCGGTTCTCTGGTTCTCCATGTTAATTTGTTGCCATTACGGATGATTTGAGGCGGAATTAGCATTACTGCAAAAAGGTGTTCGCTTCGCGAACATATTATACCCAATTATGCGCGCGTAGCGCCGCCTTTCTGCTGCCGCAATAATCATGTCCGTATTTAATTAACTACTCAATAATTCGAGACTTCCGGACTTCCGGACTTCCGGACGCTGAGGGACTTCCCCCTTGTACCCAGGCACCAAGTCCCAGCATGCCTGACCATGCTGATTCATGATATAATTCCGCCCCGCACTAAAACAGATACTCCGTATTATTGCGTCGTATTGCATGGCCTCGGCGACAGTAAATCTGGATGGCGACCTGTTGCTGATGAATTACGCCTTGATGATTTAGGCTGGATTTTTGCGCAAGCACCGATGCCGTATTATGGGGGCTGGAGTTGGTTTGATATTTATCCGGATCGCTCAGTAAATGATGCACAGATTCGCGAAAGTCGCGGCGAATTTATTAACCTGATCGACCACTTGTTAGCCACATTATCTATTCCGAGCGAGCAGTTATTTGTTATGGGATTTTCTCAGGGCTGTTTAATGACCATGGATATGGGTCTACGCTCTGATCGTGTTTTTGCTGGCCTAATTGGGATTAGTGGTTTTTTAAGCATGCTTGATGAATATCCGGCGGCATTTGGCTCGGCAATTAAACAACAACATATTTTATGGACGCATGGCTACTTCGATAGCGTACTACCGATAACTCTCAGCAAACAAATCACCGAACGATTGCAAGCACTGGGTGTTACAATCGATTGGCGTGAGTACACAAAGGATCACAGTTTAGACCCGGTTCGTGAGCTTGGTGATTTACGTGCGTTCTTTACTCGACGTATGGAAGCAGGGATCGGTGCTTGACCATGTGATGCTGCATCC
>JAHEDF010000169.1 GCA_024641365.1 Planctomycetota bacterium
AGTGATGGGCGTGTAATTATTGGATTGCCAGATGCGAAATATGATACGCATCGTGTGCGATTAAAGTTTACCACAACGTCTCCGCAAAAAGGCATGTTTTTTATTCAGCCAGATGCGCGGCGTCATCGCGTCGCAATGGCGTGGACACAAGGGGCGATGGAAGATCATTCCTTCTGGTTTCCAGCTTTTGATAATCCAAATAATCTCAGCAGCTACGACATTGCGATACGTCATCGCTCCTCATTTTTAGCCATAGCAAATGGTGAACAGGTAGAAAAGTTAGACCATGGTGATGGATGGACAACAACGCGTTATGAACAGCGCAAACCGCATGTCCTCTATTTAGTTAATGTTGCAGTGGGAGATTTTGTAGGCGTTGAAGATGCCACCGGATCGGTGCCAATTACGAATTATGTACCGCGTGGACATGAAGCTAGTTGTTCAGCAATGTTTCGCGCCACCAGTTTTGCCATTTCATGGCTGGGAAATTATATTGGCGTGCCATATGTCTGGTCTCGCTATGGTCACGTAGTGGTACACGGATTTATGTGGGGTGGCATGGAAAACACCACGCTCACGACCATTACTGATCGCGGCTTAATGACTGAAGAAAATCAAGAAGTTGAAGATGTTAATATTGATAGTTTAGTGGTTCATGAATTAGTACATCAATGGTTTGGTGATTTGCTGACCATGAAAACGTGGTCGGATATTTGGCTCAATGAAAGTTTTGCGACTTATCTAGAGGCGCGTGGAACAGCTGCATGGCGCGCACATCAACAAGATGGTACCGAGCGAGATGTGCTACACCTGGAATTATGGAATAATAAACAAGCATACTTAGATGAAGATGGCGGGCGTTATCGCCGTCCATTGGTAACAAATCGTTATACGGACGCCTACGAATTATTCGACCGTGTTGCTTATGAAAAAGGGAGTTTGGTTTTACATTATTTATGTAAAATTTTAGGAGAGGATCGTTTTCGTGCGGCATTATCGCTTTATACGCAGCGTCATGCGCATGATTTAGTCGAAACAGCTGATTGGCGACAAGCAATTGAAGATACCACGGGTGAACCGATGGATTGGTTTTTTGACCAATGGGTATATCGCGCTGGTCATCCGGAAATAAAAATATCATGGCGGCATGACCCAATTCGTGCTCAATTACTAATAGAAGTAGAACAAAAGCAGGCGCAACCTGATGCCAATTTAATGTATCGTTTAATATCCACCGTAAGTTATGTGGTTGAAAAAGATATTTATCATTATCCTGTCGACATAAATGAAGTAAAAACCACGTTAGTAATTCCTAATTGTAAGACAGCACCAACCTGGGTGGTCCTCGACCCGGATGGCGATATTCCTGCGGTATGGGAAGAGACTGGCAGTGGTGATGAATTAATTGCACGCCTTAACGACGACCGCTTATCAGCGTGTGGGCGTGCGCGTGCAGCAGGAATAATTGCCAAACGTCATCCAACGGCGGCCCTAATTGCCGGACTTACCGAAGCAATTGCTGCTGGTCAGCCAGAATTAGTTCGCATTGAGGCTATTGCTGCATTGGGAGCGCTCCGCGCAGAAAAAGCACGTGATGTATTAGTTACAGCGTGGAATACTACGATAGAACCGCGTTTGCGTCGGGCATTGGCTAAAGCCTTAAGTGAAATGCGCCATGATCACGTTGTAGTTCAGGAGTTAGAAAAATTAATCGAAAATGAAAAAAGTGATTTAACCATTGGTGAAATATTAGCGGCACGTGGTGCCTGTGAATTTCCGGGTGCTACGCCCGTATTGCGCACGTGGCTCAAAAAAGACAGTTGGAATCAACGTATGCGTACCGCTATTTTGCGCGGTTTAGCAGCAAGTGGTGAGGCGGCAGCAATCGATGAGGTGCTCAATATTGTGCGTGATGACGCGCAAGAAGAGTCAGTTATTGCTGCTGCAGCTGGTGCGGTTGGTCAATTAGGGTCGCGTCATGTTTTAGCGCGTGACCGAATTCGTATTGCTTTGGAGAAACGATTAGATCATACCTCTTTAATGGTGCGTGCAGCGAGTGCACGGTCGCTTGGTGTATTAGGTGATATTGCTGCACAAGCGGCATTGTCACGTGGGCTAAATAAGGAAATATTTGGTAATATTGCGCGTGTGTTTCGCGAGTCACTCGAAAAACTTGGTAAAGTGGTAGCTGTAACAACAGCGACAGCAGAATTAACTAAACGTATCGATGAATTAGAAAATGCAAAAGAGCGCTTAGAGCGTCGTCTGGAGTCACTAGAAAAGCGTCTAGATAAATAAATTTACTCGCTAGACAATGGGTAGCACTAGGACTTAACTTACTTTTTAGGCAGTGAATTTATAACAATATTGCCAGCAAGTGACCAGATTAGTATTCCCCAGAAATAGACATGTATTATTTTAATGGCAAATAAATTTAATGCAGCCACTATATTTTCGCCGACTATGTCCTCAAGAGGTGGGGATAAAAAAACAGCGCTCGCTACGATGGTTGCCATGAAGAAAAATGTAACAGCTATGAGCGAGCTGATTCGACGCGGCCAACCTCTTTCACTCAGATGAATGATCAGAATAGGTAAACAGACTAATAAAAACATGATGCTGCTCATATGTGTCGATTCGATGACGAATTCACAAATAAATAAACCCGCACTAATGAGCAGGCAGCCGCCAATTAAATTGGCTTGTTGGCGCTGGTCATGAGTTAATGCATAGCGACCATGTGGGTGGAAACGCATGATAATATTCATTAACGGGTTGGCGAGCCATGTTAAAATAACGAATACGATGGCTGTAATTGCGATGGTCCATGCTATCCAGGCAATGGGATCATCGCCTTTGCCAACCTTTAAGAGGATATTTTGTCCAACTAGTATACCGATTATTATAACCCAACGCGAGCGATCGCTTTGTCGATTCATGAACAAAAAGAAGGCGAGCATCATGCGGTAAAATGGATTTTTTGCTTTTAGCGCGGTTAATAATCCTTCTCGGGCCCAATCATTGGTAGGGTCAATGCGCAACGCTTCGCGAAAATGTTCGAGTGCTTTTGTTGGGTTATTTTGATGTAAAAGAGACCAGCCCTTGTTGGCATGGGTAAGGCTATTTTCTGGGGCCCGTTCTAGAGCACCTTGAATGGTGCTCGCCGCTTCATCTTTGCGACCTAAATGCGTTAGTGCGATTGCTCGTAAATTGATACAGCCATCATGTTCGGCATCGATGGCAAGACCGGCATCTGCTGCTGCGAGCGAGTCAGCCCACTGATGTTTTTGGCTGTAAATTGCCGCTAATAATGAGCGATAATTCGCATCTTCGGGGTCAAGTTGAATGGCAGTTTGTACCGTTTTAATGGCATCATCAAAACGATTGCGTTCAAAGTAGACCCGAGCTAACACAAAATATGAATAATCATAATTTGGATCTAAACTGATAGCTATTTTCGCTTCCGCTTCTGCTTCATCTAATTTTTCCATTCCACTTAAGCAATGACTGAGCGCGGCATGGGCATTGGCATCATCAGGATTTTCTGCCAGCGCCATGCGAAATTCTTTTTCTGCAATCTCGAATTTATCATGGGAAAGGGCTGCCCAACCCCGTTGCGCATGTTGGCTCATCGTTTTTCCATGTATTTGAGCACGTCATCATAAGCACCACCTTGATTAGCGTACAATGCATAATTACGTGCGGATGCGAACCATTCTCTCGTACTTGGCTTAATGGTGCTAATTGCTTGTAATAAATCTTTTGTGGTAAGTGGTTTTGGCACACCGTCACGCATGGCTTGTTTTAATTTGGCTTCAATTGCGATATCAAGTACGGCCTTTAAATCTGCGCCAGAGAAACCATCGGACTTCTTTGCGAGCAATTGATGATCAATGGCGTCAACTGGTTTATCTTTTAATAACACGTGCAAAATTTCTGCACGTGCGATGGTATCTGGAGGTGGAACAAACAAGATGCGGTCAAATCGTCCAGGGCGACGGAATGCTGAGTCAAGGTGCCATGGCGCGTTAGTGGCGGCTAAAATGAGTAATCCTTCATTGGATGATTGCACACCATCTAGTTCCGCCAAAAACTGATTAATCACTTGGCGTCCAGCGGATTGTTTTAAATCTGTCCGACTAGCAGCTAAGGCATCGACTTCATCGAAAAATAACACACACGGCTGTGTGCGACGCGCTTGATCAAATAATTGGTGAAGATTTTTCTCGCTCGCTCCAATCCACATATCAAGGACATCATTAATGCCTATGTTTATAAAATTTGCTTTTATTTCTCCGGCGGTAGCGCGGGCGAGGTGAGTTTTTCCGCATCCAGGAGGGCCATATAATAAAATACCTCCGCCAATGGATTTCCCATATGAGCGATAGAGTTCCGCATGTTGAATAGGATAAATTATTTTTAGGCGAATTTCATCTTTGACCGATTCCATGCCGCCGACATCAGAGAACGCTATTTTTGGGCGTTCAATTTCAGCCTGCGGAGCCTCGTCTTCACTTATGCGCTGACGAATGCGTCCATCAACTATCTCATCATTATAGCCATCCGAATAAGCAGCCGAATCATCTGTGTGGATACCTAATTGTTCCGCTACAGTTTGGTCGCCAGCATTCGGGTCATTTACAATTCCACGTTTATAAGAACGTACGGCTTTTTCTATATCGCCGGATTGCAGTAATAAACGAGCATACAATATAAGCGCAGCCCCAGGTGCATCCGGCTTGCCGCATAACTCCTCTAAAACGACCTGGGCGTGACTGGTTTTTCCTTGTTGTTCAAAGGCGCGAGCGAGTCCTAATTTTAATTGCGGCTCTTCACTCCAGCGGGTTAACGCTTGGCGATATTCGCGTTCAGCTTCTTCGCCACGTCCGATAGCTAATAGCGATGAACATAAATGGAGCACGAGTAACAAATTATCAGGCGAAACCTGTAATGCTGCGCGAAGGGCCTGAATTGTTTCATCTCCGGACATATAGATACCTCAGCGTAAACTGTCATGGGCTAAAAACGTATACAGGCAGGGGGATAAGGAGGCGTGAGCAAGAATGTGATTAATTTAGTCATCGTTTTTTTTGCGAATTGCGACTATGCTAGTGCCAGATTTGCTGCTATCATATTCTTGTGAGCGACCTGTAATAAAATTTTGCACCCAGACATTTTGACTATTTTCAATCTCGTCTGGTGTGCCTTCTGCAACAATGACCCCTTGATCTAACATAATAATGCGATCTGCGATCATATAAGCACTGCGGATATCATGTGTCACAACAATAGAAGTGACGCCTAATTTACGTCGCAAGCGTAAGATAATACGATTAATAACATCAGTGGTGAGGGGATCTAGGCCAGTTGTGGGTTCATCGTACAAAATTAATTTTGGTTCGCCGATAATTGCACGCGCTAAGCCAACGCGTTTTTGCATGCCCCCAGATAATTCAGATGGTACTTTATCAATAGAGTCTGCGAGTCCGACCATTTCTAGGCGCTTTAAAACTTCTTTGCGAATAAGATCAAGCGGTTGACGTGCTTGGTACATGGAAAATCCAACATTTTCCAAAACAGTTAATGAATCAAATAATGCCGCGCCTTGGAAAACATAGCCAATTCCTGCACGCGCAGCTAAGCGTTGTCGTTCATTGAGTGCATGTAAATTTTTTCCAAATACGGTAACGTCACCTTTATCAGGGTCGAGTAGGGCGATAATTGTTTTTAATAAAACACTTTTTCCGGTTCCGGATCGTCCTAAAATAACTAGCGTTTCACCTACATTGACCTGGGTGCTAATGCCATTGAGAACACGTAGTGAACCAAATGATTTGTGAATGTTATTAACGACGACAACGGGATCTGTCACAACAGCGCCCCAATCAAGCATATCATTTTAGGCATGCACAACTCCACGTTTGAGTAACGCTTTTGCTAAAGGAGAGGCGTCTCCTCCGTTTAGATCAGGGCGTAAATGTGTGAATATGGGATGATTCGCTGACAGTAGCGTGGCATCGCTAATTTCGCCATCGGGGCGTGCTATCCATTCACCGTGTAATCGCCAAATAGTGCGGTCCTTACTGTCACGCTGTGCTTGGTATGTTTCGCGAAATCCAGAATGACCGTGTGGTGCTAAACGCGGTTCTTTCCATGAGGCTGCAGCGGTTGATGGTACATTAAGATTAACTACCTGACCTTTTAGTTCTTTCATGTTTAATAATTTTACCGCCCATTGCGCTGCGTAATCGGCAGCTTCTGTGTAATTATCATTTCCTTTATTGCGACTTACAGCCAAAGCCGAGTGACCAAGCACGGCCGCTTCTAATGCAGCGCCGACGGTTCCTGAATAAAATAGACTGCGACCGACATTAGGACCGTTATTTATGCCACTTACTATTAATTCGGGTTCTTCGTGGCACAACACGGCTAATGCTAATTTTGCACAGTCGGTTGGTGTGCCATCTATCGCAAAACCAAAGAAATTATCTTCGGTTCTTGGTGTAACTAATAAACCGCGATCAATGGTAATGGCATGACTTTGTCCGCTTCGTTCACTTGTTGGAGCGACTGCTAGAATCGGGCGTTTAGTATGTTGTCGTAATGCATGATAAAGTGCGCGTAATCCAGGCGCATCAATGCCATCATCATTGATTAATAAAATCATGGCCTATTCCAACGATAACAATTAACAGCGATCATTTTAATTGGCCTTTGCTTCTTCGGCCGTTTCATCATCACCGACATCTTTCAGTCCGTAACTGTCTAATTTGCGATACAGAGTTTTGAGGCCGATTTGTAATTGACGGGCGGCTTTTGACTTATTTCCGCCACAATGCGCTAGGGTGGCAACAATGAGGCGTTTCTCTACTTCATCAATCGGCATACCGATAAGTAATTTAATGGCGTCTTCAATAGTTGGTGCAGGGTGATTGGTTGAATCAGAGGTGTAATTTGAAACCGCGCTGCGATTCGTACTGCCAGATTCAATGGCTTCTAAGCGGAAACCGTCAGCTTCTACGATGCGACCAGTGCTGAGTACATACATTTTCTCAATCGCATTTTCGAGTTCACGTACATTGCCTGGCCAATCTTGGCGACGCAATGCTTGTAATAATGAATCTGACAATTCCTTTTGCTGATTATGGCGACGATTTAATCGATCAATAAAGGATTTTGCGAGCAGTGGAATATCTTCACGGCGTTCTCGTAGTGGAGGTACAATTATATTTACCACATTTAAACGGAAATAGAGATCCATGCGAAAACGATTTGCTAACACTTCATTTTTTAAATTACGATTGGTGGCACAAACTAACCGTACATCTGAATGTAATGGCTGGTTCCCGCCGACATGATGAAAGGTGCCATCTTGTAGTACGCGCAATAATTTCACTTGGCTATCAAGTGGCATTTCGCCAATTTCATCGAGGAATAGCGTGCCAGTGTCTGCGGCTTCAAATCGTCCCTTTTTCTGACTGACTGCTCCTGTAAAAGCGCCGCGCTCGTGACCAAACAATTCACTTTCAATTAATTCGCGTGGTATAGCTGCTGTATTAATTTTTACATAGGGACGACCAGATCTATTTGAGAGCGCATGAATGGCGTCGGCGACTAATTCTTTCCCGGTCCCACTTTCGCCTTCAATCAGCACGTTTGCGTCACTGGTAGCGACTTGTTTAATCATGGCTTTTACGTGGCGTATTGCGACGGAACTCCCAACGATTCGATCTAAAGCCTCATCATATCCAAGCTCACGTCGCAGTGCTTTATTTTCTCGTGTGGTGACAGCGTGG
>JAHEDF010000170.1 GCA_024641365.1 Planctomycetota bacterium
CGATAGTCGTCGAGCGCTCAGTAAAGCTGGTAATCGTAGCTCGGGAACCGTGCTCGCAATTTTACATGATCAAATGCAAGACCACTGGAGTGGTCCATGCGCATTACTCGCATTTGGCCCAGGATTAACGGCCGAAGGTATGTTTCTTAAACGTCATTCACTTTCTGGAGATACACCATGAAATTATTAACCCTTTTCCTCGTATGCAGTTCTTTGTCCCAAGCTGCTGAAACCTATGTGATAGATCCAAGTGCGTCGCACATTGAATTTAATGGATCAAGTACCTTGCATGACTTTGCTGGTGCAGCGAAAATTAAAAACGGACTCATTACTTTAGACGGTGCAACATCAACCGGTGTGGTTGAATCTGACGCGACTACTTTAGATACCGATAATTCGAGCCGGGACAAAAAATTACATGGTGAAATTATGGCCACCAAAACATATCCAGTGGTACGTTTTGATTTGCAAAATTTCACCACAACGCCTACTGGAGGTGTGGCGACTGGCTGGTGGAGTATGCACGGTGTAACGCGATCAATTAGTTTCCCTGTAACCATCACGCCAACTGGTACTGCTGCGCCGAAACATGCGATAGCAAAATTTGTTTTAGATATTCGTGAATGGGATATTCCAGTGCCACGAGCAGCACTCATTATTACGGTTGATCCAGCCATTACGGTTAATGTCGATTTAACGATGAATCCAGGAACGAAACCTGCGGCGACGCCTCAGCCACACATGCGGTCATGTGGAGGAATTGCGCTGGTTACATCTGCATTAGCTCCCGTTGATTTTAATAAAATAGCACCAGGTCATCCAATTGTTTTATTTGATTATGATGGTGTAAGTGACGGAAAAGAATGGGTCACAGCGTTGAGCGCTAAATTACCTCCAACACAAGCACCGATTGCAGTATTATTAGCAAATGGTTTAGCTGATAAATACCGCGCCAAAGCATTAAAATCAGCACCAGCAAATACGCTGGTGGATATGACCGGATCATTTGCAGCGCAATTGCATGTGCCAAAACGCGAAGCCATGGTGTTAACGGTAAATGCGGCTGGTGTGGCGAGCGATGTATATACAGGTGAACCAGATGAAGCAGGTCGTGATGTTATTTTAAAATCATTAGGCATTACCGTGAAATAAACACAGTCATGGCAAACGATCTTACTCTTTACGATACACATGCCAATGAATGGTGGAATGAGCGTAGCCGTTTCGCGGGGACGCTCCACGGAGTCAATCAATTACGTTTGGAACAAATATTTACTGAATTGGGACGTGATTTACGTGGCAAAAAAATAGTCGACCTTGGTTGTGGTGGTGGACTCATTAGTGAGCCATTGGCACGACGTGGCGCAGCTGTCATTGGTATAGATATGAGCCGAGCCAGCATTGCTGCGGCACGCGCTCATGGTGCAGAAATTCATAGCTTAGAATACCGCATTGGCGATGTGCATAATCCAGAAATTCCATCACAAACGATTGATGCCGTTATGTGCGCGGATTTGTTGGAGCATGTGAGTGATTGGGAAATGGTTTTGCGCAAAGCTTTTGCCATGCTCAAGCCAGGGGGGCGCTGCTATTGCTCGACGCTTAACAATACATGGCAGGCCAGAGTACTTGCCGTTGGATTTGCTGAACGCTTTTGTTTAATTCCGAAGGGCACACACGATCCCAATAAATTCATTAAACCGTCAGCATTAATAGAAGCTGCTGAAACATGTGGTTTTCGCGCAGGACCAATTTTAGGTCAACGGCTTTTGTTGTGGCAGACGATTTCAGAATGGCGAGTTCGTGTGGCGAGCGGATCGTCGGATAAGATTGCATACAGTATGTGGTTGCATCGGCCATGCGATTAAAGCGCTGGTTTTGGCTTACTTTTGGTGTGTTATCCCAAATTTGTTTTGGTGTATTGGTAATTTCACTGATGTGGTTTATGCAATTAGGTTCATCAACCATTGCCACTTCGCCAATTTTCACTCTCGATTCAGTTGTAATTAATTTAGCGCTAATTGTACAGTTTGCACTGCCACATAGTATTTTATTAGCGCCGAAGGTACGACAAATAATTTGCCGTTATGTTCCTAGTTCCATGTATGGCTGCCTATTTTGCGTAGCAACATGTGGTTCGCTATGGCTCATGATGGTGTATTGGCAACCGCTTCCCGGCATTTATTGGCACTTATTGGATAGTGCTTGGTGGTTTATGATCAGTGCCGCTGCTGCAGCATGGATTTTATTAGCCTATAGCATGTGGATTACCGGCATGGGGTATCAAACGGGGTTTACTGGGTTACGATTATATTGGCAACCAGGCTCTATTGCACCGCGACAATTTGCGCCACGCGGATTATATAAGCATTTCCGCCATCCGATCTATTTAAGCTTTTTGCTCATAACGTGGTTGACGCCGGTCATGACTACCGATCGTTTGTTGTTAAGCATTGGATTAACTAGCTATTTATTTATTGGCAGCTGGTTAAAAGACCGTCGTTTGGCTCAATTAATTGGCGAGCCTTATCGCGCATACATGAACACGGTCCCAGGATATCCAGGCTTTCATATTATCAGATGGGGAACGTCGGATTCGCTGACCAATGCACATCATTTTTAAATTGTGATGTGAGCTGTTCTTTCTGAGCAGCTGAGAGCCATGACACATTTATGGCAGTTAAGAGCGTTTGTCGAACATCATCTGCTGACCATTGATGCTCAGCTACCAAGCGACGAAATTCACCGGCTAAATTACAATGAAACATGGCGGGGTCATCTGAATTAACGGTTATTATGACGCCGCGGTTGCGTAAGTAGGTAATAGGATGATCACTAAATTTTGTAACTATACCTGTACGTAAATTGCTAGTCGGACAAATTTCTAGAGGAATATTTTTCGTAATTAATTCATCAATCAGGTTCTCATCTTCTATGGCTTTGACGCCGTGCCCGATACGCTCGACCTGTAAATCAGCTATGGCGTGCCGTATGGACGGTGGTCCAGCACCTTCACCAGCATGGGCAGTAACATGCAAATTCGCCGCTCGGGCGCGTTCAAAAACTTTGGTAAATAGTTGTGGTGGGTAATGTAATTCATCACCACCTAACCCAATACCGATAACACCGTGATCACGTGCCGATAATATCGCGTCGAGGGTCTGCTCAGCTTCTTCCGGGCCATAATTCCGCACGACATCAACGATGAGGCCGACCGCTACTTTGGGAACGCGCGCGAGTCCAACGCGATACGCGCGAATGGCGTCAGTTATCTCGATGCCGTGATGGCGGAAATCAATTGGCGAACAATGGGCTTCCACATAACGAATGTTTTGCGCCGCAAATGAGGCGGCAACGGCTTCCGCCATGTCTATAATATCATGCGTGGTGCGTATAAAATTATTTTTCCACACCCAGGTGTGTAAAAAATGATGAAAGTCGCGAAAAACAAAACGCTGCTCTAATGCCGCAAAATCTGGCACGGTGGAATCACCACCATGGCGTTGAATCAAATCCCAGAGAAAGGGGAGGGGGATTGCACCTTCAATATGGACATGCAATTCTATTTTGGGTATCGCATCAAACCAATCCATCATCAACTTTCATTACAAATTAAAATATTTAGCTGCTGGGTGATGAACGATAATGGCAGACGTGGATTGCTCGGGATGGAGCTGGAATTCCTCAGATAATTCTACGCCAATATCTTGCCACAAGAGCAGCTCTTGCAGATATTTTTGATCTTCAAGACGTGGACAGGCTGGATAACCAAACGAGAAACGACTGCCTTGATAGCCTTGTGTAAATAATTCTGCCATGTCGGTGGCATCGTGACTCGCAATGTTTAATTGCTGGCGAATGCGTTTGTGCCAATACTCCGCCAATGCTTCGGCGCTTTCTACTGACAGGCCATAAAAGTAGAGATATTCTTGGTAATTATCCGCTTTAAAGAGACGTTGGCAATGTTCACTGGCAATCGCGCCCATGGTGACGCAGTGCACGGGTAATACATCACGTGCGCCGTTGGCCCAAGCTTTTTCTGGGATAAATTGTTGCTCATCACCGATAGGATTCGCACCACGTGCTCTGAAGAAATCGCTGATGCATAAATGTTTTGATTTCGCTTCCATTTGTCGTGGTAGATTTAAACGACAACGTTCACTTCCGCTGTCGGGGTCAAAAATAACTAAATCATTTTTGTCAGCGGCACATGGGAAATATCCATATGCAACGGCTGGGGCTAACATTTTTTCTTTGGTCGCTTTGTCGATCCAGCGTTTTAAGACTGGTTTGGCTTCTTTATCAATTAAGTCCTGCCATTGTTCTTTGGATAATTCCTGACCCTGGCGAAAACCCCATTGCCCTCTGAATAAAGCATTGGGATTGATGTAGCGCGTAATAGTTGGCAGATCTAATTCATCACTGCGAACAATTTGCCGTCCCCAGAATGGTGGTTTTGGAATCGTTGGAGCGGCTGGTGTTTTTGAGTCGACGTAGGTTGTGCCAGCGAGTAATTTTTCTTCTAATATTTCATTAGCAGTTTTAACTTTGGCGGTTCGTGCTTTCTTCGTAGTCAACTTGAATTGTTCTTTCGGAATTTGCTGGCATAATTCATCCATTAACTGCAAACCATCAAACGCATCAGTGGCATACCAGACGCGATGTTCATGCCCATTATTATCAACGCCAACGTTCGCGGGTGAATAAATAGCGCGGAGATCATTTTCAACGTAGGCGCGATTTAATGCCGCACCGCCAAGAATGACTTGGTACGGCAATTTACGCTCGGCCAAATATTCCAGATTTTCTTTCATGACCACGGTCGATTTAACCAACAGACCGGACATGCCAATCGCATGTGGTTTAAATTGGTCACACGCTTTGAGAATATCTTCAATCGATTGCTTAATACCTAAGTTAATAACTTTGTAGCCATTATTTGATAAAATAATGTCGACGAGGTTTTTACCAATGTCATGGACATCGCCTTTGACTGTGGCCAAGACCATAATGCCTTTTTCACTGCCTTCAATTTTTTCCATGAATTGTTCAAGATGCTTAACGCTGGCCTTCATCGCCGCAGCAGATTGCAGCACAAATGGTAGCTGCATTTTACCAGAGCCAAACAATTCACCAACGGTTTTCATGCCATCCAATAAAATGTCATTAATGATTTCGAGTGGCGTATACTTTTGTCGCGCTTCATCTAAATGAACCTCGACACCGATTTTCTTGCCATCAATAATGCGGCGTTTTAACCGTTCTTCGATAGGCAGGGACAATTCGGCATCAGCTGTTTGTTCTTTTGTGCCAACTGTTTTAGTAAAGTGATCGACAAATTTAAATAAGGGATCGTAGGTGCATTCGCCATCTGCCGAAAATTCGCGACGGTCATAAATAACATCCAACGCCATTTTTAATTCTTCAGGTGGTATTTGATTAACTGGTTTTATTTTCGAAGCATTTAAAATTGCACTGGTGAGGCCGCGTTTAATAGCTTCGTCTAAATAAACAGAGTTGAGTACTTGTCGTGCATGGGGTTTGACGCCGAACGAGACGTTTGACAAACCAAGAATAAATCCGGCGTCAGGAAAGCGCGCATGCACTTGTTCGATGCCGTCTAATGTCCACACGCCTAGTTTACGGGTATCTTCATCACCTTGCGTGATAGGGAAGGTTAATAAATCGAATAAAATACTTGAGCCCGATAGGCCATGATAGTCGGTAATACGTTTATACATGCGTTCTGCGATAGCTAATTTCCGATCAACGGTTTTAGCCATGCCAGCTTCTTTGTCTTCATCGATGGTCAATGCAACCAAAGCTGCGCCGTAGCGACGTGCTAAATCACAGACGACATCAAATTTTTCTTCACCGTCTTCTAAATTAACCGAATTAATAATGGCACGACCACCCAAATGTTTGAGGGCAATTTCTAACACATCTGTTTGCGTGGAGTCAACCATGATAGGAATATTTACAGCGGTAGCAAAACGCTGCATGACTTCTTCCATATCACGTTTTTCATCGCGGCCGGTCCATGCTACCGATACATCCAATACGTGTGCACCTTCGGCGACTTGTTCCTGGGCCATGGCGACCATGCCATCCCAATCATCTTTAAATAATAATTCGCGAAAAGCTTTTGAACCAGTGGCGTTGGTGCGTTCACCAACAATTAAAATGCCGGTGTCCTGCTTAATGGGCGTGGCGCTATAGAGCGATGATAATTGTGCTGGAAACGATGAGCGTCTTTTATGTCCGGGCTCTAAACCACGGACGGCTTGCGCGACCGCTTTAATATGGTCAGGCGTGGTGCCACAACAGCCACCGGCTAAATTGAGGCCATATTCTTTCACGAATTTAATATGCCACTTGGCTAACTCATCTGGCTTTAAATCATAAATGGCTTTACCGCCTTCATTACGAGGTAAACCAGCGTTTGGTAAACATGACACCCAGCGGGTGGCATGTTCGGCCAAATAACGAATATGACTGTCCATTAAATCAGGGCCAGTTGCACAGTTCATGCCAACAATGTCGACGGGCATTGCTTCAAGTGCCGCTAATGCGCCAGCAACATCAGTGCCCGCCAACATGGTACCAGTATTTTCAATTGTGACCTGGGCTTGAATTGGGACCTCACGTCCGACTTCGGCCATTGCTTGGCGCGCAGCCAATACAGCGCACTTTACTTGCAGAATATCTTGGGACGTTTCGATTAGGATTAAGTCTGCACCACCTTTTAATAGGCCGCGTGCGCCGACCACGTAGCTATCATATAATTTATCATAGGTGATAAAATTAAGTGATGGCATTTTTGTACCGGAGCCAAGGGCGCCGGCAACAAAACGCGGCCACTCCTTGGTGCTATACTCATCAGCAGCAATGCGTGCGGCACGCGCAGCTAATTCAGCGAGCTCTTCCGCTTTTTCGGCAATGCCAAATTCTGCCATTGAATGTGGCTGGGCATTAAACGAATGAGTTTCTACAACGTCAGCACCAGCAGCAAAATATTTACGATGAATTGCAGGAGCTATTTCAGGGCGAGTAAAATGAATTAATTCAACACAACCATCTTGTTGCCCAGTTCCAAGGTCGCTGGGATTTAAATCAAATTTAAATAACTCAGTACCGAAACCACCATCGTAAATAAGAACCCGATCACGAACGGCGGCGAGAAAAGGGAATTTATCGGCGCGTTCGTCGCGGCGATAGCCTAAGTGTCCAGATACAGAACGTGGATCAACAATTGGTAAGCCACCATTATGCGTACAATGGGTGTCACAAATATGGCCGTGCGTGCCGTGGGGAGCGTTATTCATGCGTGTTTTTGTGCAGATAAAATGATAGTTTGAAAATGTGGTGAGCGCGTTTCGCGCGGTAATTCGTCAATGTGATGTTTTGTTAAAGCACGTGTCCAGCGTTTGAGCTGATCTGCGGTAAACCCATGGTGTTTATGGCCGAATGCATCAGCTTCGACAAAATTATGTTTGACTAATGTCACTAATAATAATGTACCCTTGGGAGCGAGGATGCGAATCGCTTCGGCTATGGCTTTTTCTGGATTCGACATGTATTGCAAACTTTGTAAAAACAACACGGTATCAGCACTACTATCCGGTAAGGGAATTTTTTCACCGCTGGCTTCAATAATATTAACATTATTTATTGCTAACGCGGTCATACGTGTTTGCGCAGCACTTAACATAGCTGGTGATGGATCGACGCAGGTTCATTGCGTGGCTTGCGGCGCAATTAATTCCATCATGGCTCCGTCGCCTGCGCCTAT
>JAHEDF010000171.1 GCA_024641365.1 Planctomycetota bacterium
ACAATCGTGATAATAACAAAATTAAACCGACAAAATTGTCGTGGTGGCGAATCACGGCACGAACCAGCGCTGTTGCTGCGTTACTCGCAATTGCTATCTGGGTAACAAGTGACGGCACCGCCGTGGCAACATTGTTACGAAGCGAGTCGGCCACATGGCAACAACCATTGTCTGCACTTACACCCGGTTGTCGTTTACAATTACAAAGTGGTTTAGCCGAATTTGACTTACATGGACGTGGCACATTATTATTAGAAGGACCAGCTGATATTATCTTCCATGATGACATGCATGCGACCCTGCAACGTGGACGCATTGTCGCGCATATTAATCCTTCTGGACATGGTTATACCGTGACAACTCCATCGGGGAAATTAATTGATCTCGGCACACAATTTGGCGTTAGTGTCAACGACGAAGGAGTTGCTGAAGCACACGTCATCACGGGTTCTATAACGGCACAAATTAATTCATCGGATAATCCAACCGTTTTGAAAACGAATGACGCGGTTAGACTTCGTAAAGGTGAACTGGAAAAAATGATTGCCGACCCAGGGGCATTTTACACGGCATTACCACCACTTACCTCTAAACCGGATACCTACATTCGCTGGCGATTAGATGAAAATAACGGGAACATAGCTCACGCTGATGGTAATGATGCGTCATCAACTACTGACTTACGATTATTGTCGCTTAATAATACTCCTCTTCCTCAATGGGTTCCTGGGCAATTTGGAAGTGCATTATCGTTTCACGGCAACGGCGCCTATGCTGAAAGTGATTTTCCTGGTATCGGTGGAAAAAATGCGCGCACCGTGGCATGTTGGATTCGCATGCCCAACGATTTCACTGATAAAGATGGTTTTGGTATTGTTTCATGGGGACATTTTTCATCAAAGAAAAAAGGCGCTGTTTGGCAATTATCTTTAAATCCATTAGTGCAAGATGGCCCCATGGGCCGCGTGCGTATTGGTACACATGGTGGTTGGTTAGTTGGTAGTACCGATTTACGCGATGACAGTTGGCATCACGTAGCTATTGTCATGTATGGTGGTTCTCAACCAAATATTGGCACGCATGTGCTGGTTTATGTTGATGGACAATTAGAGCGCATTTCAAAACGGACGTTGCGCGTTATTGACACTGATATTAGTGATAAAAATTCAGGCGTGTGGCTCGGGCGTAATATCGTATTTACTAAAAATGCACAACAACATCCGCTCGGACAAGAATTTATGCGTGGCGCAATTGATGATATCGTCATAACGAATACGGCACTATCCCAAAAAGACATTAAAAATCTGATGAGTGGTAATTAGTCGCTTATTAAAGCTTCCTATTCTACAGTGAAACGCCAAAGAAAACGCCCCGCGATGTGAACATCACGGGGCGTCGCTCGTCTCGCGCTCAATAAGCGCGCGCTGTTATTTAGTGGGCACTTTATGAATTGTACTCATAAATTCGGTAGAAATAAGTTCACCGTCTTTGGTGGCGACTTTGCAATTTACGGCAAATTGGTGTACTGGCTTAATACCTGGCACTTCCAATAAAACACTCATACCATCTTCAGAGACAGTTGCTTTGCTAATAGCAACATCGTCACCCTCGGTTTTCTTTTCAGGATCATCCACTGAGTACCAACCGGAACCATAATTTTCAGTCCAGCGATAATTCCATTGCTTGATACTGTAACTGTCTTTATCGCCCGCTGTCGCCGGATCTAATGGTACGGTAAACGTCAAGCGTACACCATTTGGCTCTACCGTTAATATTCTACCCATACGAACTGGTGAGCCGGTATAGCGAACGCGATCAAATCCACCTTGCTTGACTGCCGTGGTTTGGTTGAGACCTAATCCCGCAATATATAATTGGCCGTCTCCTTCATTAAACCGACCACGCAGTCCACACGATGTTAAAATGAGTGGAAAACGAATTACGCCGCCCTGCATGACGCCATCAACTTCATGATAAAATACTTTAAATAAACCGGCTTTACCGTAACTCATATGCAATAATTCATCTTTAAACGGACCCCATTTATCACTGGTGACCCATACCTGACTGCAAGCTGAACTTTCCGTTCGTTGTGGCATAAAACAAAGCGGTTGCGGGTGATGAATATCTTTGCCGTGCGCAGTATTTTTTACCCCTAAGAAATCACCTTCTTTTACCCAATGAATTGGCGAGGCTGGAACCCAGACCCCTTCATTATCTGATTCGGTCACTTGGCCATCAGCTCGCACTGCTGATCCATTTGGCATGCGTAAACCTGTTGCATACGTCGATAAAGTTTTGCCATCTTTGCTTAATTTTAAAATGGCGCCCATATGTGGCGTCAATAATTGGAATCCACGTCCACCAGCGCGAATAGCGCCACCAACTGAGAAAATGAAATTACCTTGCGGGTCGGTATTTAAATCACAGACGAACGAATGGAATGATGGTGTTTGCAGTAAATCCATCGTAAACATGTGAATATAATCTGCTTCTCCGTCTTTGTCCAAATCATGTAAACGTATGATACCATCACGACATGACACATAAATCAGACCGTCAACAATTTTTAAACCAAGTGGTGCATGCAAACCAGCAGCATAACGACGCCAGGTTGCTGTTTTTGAGCCTTGTTCAAAATTTGTAACAATAAATACATCACCATTTAACGTTGATACGGCTGCGGTCTTTCCATCGGGGAAAAAATCTAATCCCGATAAACGTAACCAGGCATTCCACGGATTGTCTTCAGGTACGCCAATACTGTCGACAGCGTATCCACCAACATCTTTTCCCTCTGCAATTGGTGTTTCTAATTTTTGCGGCCACTGACTTGGTCCACCTTTTATTTTATCATGCAGATCAGTTGGTTTCGTTGCAGCTGCGGCTAATTTTGCTAATGCGGCTGGCTCCACACCCTTTCCTGCAACTAAAACACTTACAAGCGTTTGAGCTGATGCAGGAGGTAATGTGAGAACAAGTCGGCTATCTTTTACCGAAATTACGGCGCCTTCCGGTGCGGAAGCTATCGCTGCACGCGGATCGCCGCCTAAAACGACCGCATCCTGCTTAGCCTCTTCGCCGGTCGCATCTGCTAATACGACCGTCATTGGTTTTTCATGTGCAGCTATGGTAAATGTTCGAACAACAGCAGCAGTGTTATCTTGTTTTTGTAATGATAATAATTCGAGTACTTCTGAACCCGCAATCGTATAACTAAAAATTGTTTCACGACCATAACGATAATAACCATTGGTTGCAGACCAGGCTGATGGTAATGGACCTGGACGTGGTAATGGATTTACGATATCGGGACGTGGATCTTCAAACGATCCTTCTGGACTCGCCCAGCCAACACCTTTGGTCGCAAATAACGGCTCTTGGGTTAATTGAGAAGTTGGTCCATGTTTACCATTTAAATACCAACCAATTAAACGCGGTGCACCACCGGTCCATGCACAGGAAATACGTTGTGAATCTAAATCAAAAATGGCGCCATCATCCATATTATTGCCAAACATGACAATCACGCCTTTGGCAACCGAATCTTGGGTATAAATTCCGGTATTGTTATCATATTTTGCATCGGGGTGACAAACATAACTACCAGCTAAAAATCCACCGTAGTCGATCGTTTCAACGCGATGCTTTTTATTGGGATCTTCCTTGTCATTTTTTTTCTCCGCAGCAACGGCTGCGAGGGTAAATGACGACAAAACGGTCAGACAGAGGAGGTTGCGAATAACGGACATTGGGGTTCCTTGTGGTTAGCAGAGCAAAGTAATCTGAAGAGGTTTTACTGGTAAGATGTTCGAGTTGTTGGCCAAAAAGTGGTCTATTCTGGTCAATTGAAAGCTAAATTTGGATTACTATTGTGCGGTTAATGAGATTCTCGGTGTCTACACAATTGTGAGCGCCCTGACCAGTTGATGATAATTTGTTAAGCTCGTGCGAGTAACCGTGCCGCATCTATGGCGCCATAAGTGAAAATTATATCAGCACCGGCACGACGAAATGCGAGTAAACTTTCTAACAAGCAGTCTTCATAATTTAGCCAGCCATTTGCAGCGGCGGCCTTGAGCATCGAAAATTCACCACTGACGTGATACGCTGCAATAGGCAAAGCGGATTGGGCACGCACCGCACGAATGACATCCAAATACGGCAAGCCAGGTTTGACCATCAACCAATCAGCGCCTTCATTTTCGTCCAATGCCACTTCGCGTAATGCTTCGCGCACATTCGCGGGGTCCATTTGATAGCTCTTTTTATCTGCAGGTCGATCACTCCCAGGACGTGGCGCTGAATCTAAGGCATCGCGAAAAGGTCCGTAAAAAGCTGACGCATATTTTACACAATATGAACAAATACCGACATGCATATAACCAGCTGCATCTAACGCTGAACGAATAGCGCCCACTCGGCCATCCATCATATCACTCGGAGCAACGATATCTGCACCTGCTTTTGCCTGCGCTACCGCCATTGCTGCCAGTAATGGCAACGTTTCATCATTCGCAATTTGTCCACGTATCACCAAGCCATCATGACCATCTGAAGAATACGGGTCGAGCGCAACATCGGTAATCACGACTAAATTAGAAATTGCTTTTTTGAGTGCTTGCACTGTACGCTGTATTAATCCGTTTGCATTGAGGCTTTCTTCCCCGCGCGGAGATTTTAAAGCGTCATCTAAGCGAGGAAATAACGCCACCGCTGGTACACCGGCGTCATAAGCATTCTGAGCAACCTCAATTAATTTGGTCATCCCATAACGCGCACAACCTGGCATTGATGGTATTGGTGTTTCCCCGTCGCCCTCCTGCACAAAAAGCGGCAACACCAAGTGGGAAGCCGTTAAATGCGTTTCAGTTACCAATGCGCGTACACCAGGGTTTACGCGATTACGACGAGGACGGATAAGCATGCGGAAAGAATCCAGTAAGGTGCTCTTTTTGAGTGGTCTATAAAACTAATTACGGAATATTGGGCGCTTTTTCAATTTCTTTGACTGGCTTCTTTTCTGCTGGCTTAGCCGCTGTTGTGGTTTCGACCTCGCCTTCACCCCACAAGCGAATAGGAATGACGGCATCCATTTGATCATTATCTAAAGCCGCCACACGAATTGCATTGGCGCCTGGCTTTAAGGTTAAGGTTACTTTATAGATACCATCAGCGGGCAGTTTTTTCGCTGGCAACAAATCTGCTTTATCTTCATTCAAAAATGTTGTTACAAACTTCAAATTATCGTCTTCAATTTTTAACGACAAGGTAACTTTATTTTTGTCCCCCTTCACCGATTCCAGTAAACTTACTTTTGGTTGAATAATTGGTTTCGGGTTCAATTCAGCATTAACAGGGATTGATAATTCATGGAATAAGGTTGCACGGAAGCGACTATCCACACCTTCATCAAATCGCTCGTCAATACGAACCTGCAATTTAACATTCTTTGCAGCAAATTTATCGACCTCATTCCCTTTATTCGTTTCAGAGAGCACCGTTAATGGTATTGAAATAGTGCCGACCTGTCCCGGCTCGAGTGGATCTAGCATGCCCCCTTTATCGCCTAACTGAACAAAAGCGTCGTTGTCTTTAAAAACACGCACATCTAATTTTTGACTCTTACCGTCACCATCATTTTTTACGTGAATTTTTACCGTTGCCGCTTCGTCGGTGTTTAATTTCCCATCAGCATTTGGTTCTTCGATTGACCACGAATAACCCAGATGTGGACGCGGTGCACCATCAACTTTTAATAATACTTTTTGGCTTGCCAGTGCCTTCCCACCATGATCAGTAAACAGTTCAAGTGTAAATTGTTCTTCGCCCGCATAGGCACGCGGTGGCACCTTAAACGATAGCGTCCCATTAATCGTGCCTTTAGTACTCACTTGTCCAAACAACACTTCGTCCTCCCATAAGGGACTGTAGCGATCTGCTTGCACTAAGCCGTAAAGTCGACCAATCTCTGCTTCGGATGAATTTATTACTGAAAATGTTAACGGTGTTGTTTCGCCAGCCTTTACAATTTGCGGGCCATTAAATGAAATCGATAATGCTTTATCGGTAATGGCACCTGTTTCGCCCCAAATTATTGCTGGCGTGCTTTTTGCTAATGCTTCGGTTAATGCTTTGGATTCTATTTCGGCAGCTTCTGCTATTGGTTTTTCTAAACGTCCGAGCAAGAAGGAGCGTAATTTCCTATTTTTACTTGCTTCTTCTGCGGCTTCAGAAAAGCCTTCTGTCGCTGCGGCTTTAGTTAATAACTCAATAACTAATTTAGATTCTTGATCTGGTTCAAATACTTTCGCTGCAATTCCCGACCGTTTTAGTTCATCTAAACTGCGATATTCAGCAAGCCAACCTAATTCATAAGTCGCTTTATGTTCATAGGCTGCTTTATTTTGCAAAGCGAATTCATCATCTTGTTCGCGGCTATTGGTAAACGGAATTAAATCTACTGAGTCATCTTTTAATTTTGTGTGGCGAATTAATTTAACATCTGGACTGACACCCAAATCCTGAATCGATACTCCGCCAGGTAATTGGTATTCTTGAATAGTTAATTTAAAGCGGCTGCCGTCACGTAAATCTTTAATCGTTTGAACAGAACCTTTACCAAAGGTCGTGCCGCCGATTATTACAGCGCGTTCGTTTAATTGTAAGCAGCCGCTTAAAATTTCGGCTGCGCTGGCACTGCCTCCTGAAGTCATGACGATCATCGGGACATCTAAAATTTGCCGTGATGAACTGCGGAAAATTTGCGGCTCATTGTCACTCGTAACTGTCCGAACAATTTCCTCACCCTTCGGCAAGAAAAAGTCGCTAATTAAACGTGCCTGATCTAATAAACCCCCACCATTAAAACGTAAATCAAGGACAAACGCCTTTATCGGTCCGGTTTCTTGTAAGGTTAATACGGATTTATACAGATCACGAGCTGTCAGTCCGTTAAATTCATCCATGCGAACATAACCAATATCACCACTGCGGAATGAGCGCATGGAAATTATTTGCACCAAATCTCGCACCACCGCCACATCTACCGTACCTTGAGCCGTTTTGCGTTCGACGGTGAGCACAACGGTCGTGCCCTTTGGCCCCTTAATGCGACGCACGGCTTGTTCTAAACTGAGCCCAGCGGTTTTTTCGCCATTGATACCAATTATGACATCGCCATCCATGACACCCGCTTTATCAGCGGGTAAGCCAGCCATTACGCGGTCGATGGAAATGACGCCTTCCTCTTGATGTAAAAATGCGCCAATACCGAAAAACTCTCCCGCAATATCTTCTTTAAAATCACGTGCAGGTTCTGGTGGCATGACTACGGTATGGGGATCTAAAACGGTTAACGATCCATTTACTAAATTATAGGCTAAGTCGCGTTTACGTTGGTTTGATAAATCATTATTATCAACGGCCACTCGCACGCGCTCAATTAATTCCATTGCTTGCTCAAGCGTGGTCGGCACTGGTGCCGGAATTTCCATAATCCGATCAGCAACTTCTAAAGTAATTGTTTTATCATTCCACGTTGTATTGATGCTCGCTTCGGATGACTCTAACGCACGCAATGCTCGTTGTACCATCAACTCTGGTTTAAAGCGTGTTGAGTCATAATAATCATTCGCTAAATGCCCGCCTACTGTCGGAGCCAAATCTTTTAGTGCCGGTTTAACCTCTTCTTCAGACCAGGCAGGCAACAAGCCAACTGATAACATTATTAATGTAGGAGCTAATCGACGAGTGAACATGTCGGCCTTTCCGGGTATGCCTCAGA
>JAHEDF010000656.1 GCA_024641365.1 Planctomycetota bacterium
TGGTTAAACATCTACGTATCAATCGCGATGAACGCCTTCGCATTCATAGAGACCATCAAATTGCACGTAAAGTGGACTCTCGTGGCCGGCCCATAGAAGATGTCGCAGGCAAGGTAGCTGGGGAACCAGATATATTATTGGCTCCACCATCATTTACAACAACAGGCAGTCGACGTGGTTTGACTTTATTAATTCAATTTCCTGATCGTCTAGCTGACGTAACCATCCCGCAAGCAGATGTCGTTGCGTATTGCAACCAAGAATCCGGCTATACTGGCTTTAGTAATAACGGTTCGGTAAGGCAATTTTTTTATGACGTTTCAGGCGGAAAGTTAAACTACACAAACCATGTAACGGCGTATTTTACAGCAGCTAATAATCGGAGTTATTATACAGATAATACGATTAGTTATGGAACTCGTGCGCGTGAGTTGATGACCGAAGCGCTCGTCGCATTAGAAAATGCAGGTTTTGATTTTAGAACAGTAGATGCGGATAGTGATGGTAAAATTGATGCGATGAACTGTTTTTATGCTGGAGCCACCGTAAATGCTTGGGCAGAAGGCTTATGGCCACACGCCAGTGGTTTTACATGGACATCAGCTTCCACTGGGGTCAAAACTAATCGCTATCAAATTACGAATATGGGTAATTCATTGACCCTTGGAACTTTTTGTCATGAGAATGGTCATATGCTCTGTGGGTATCCTGACGTTTATGATTATGATTATGATTCGCGAGGTGGTGCAGGAACGTATTGCTTAATGAATAGTGGTGGTAGTGGCACGAATCCACGTCCACCGTGCGCCTATTTACGTTATAAATCTGGGTGGGGAACTGTCACCAATATTGATGCGACAACTAATACATTACCATCTTTAACCGCCGTGAGTGGCAATTTATTTCTCAATCAATTTTTACTGTATTCTAAAAACAGTACCGAGTACTTTATTATAGAAAATCGTTATAAGAGCGGCAGAGATAATGGCTTGCCATCAGGCGGTGGTGGCATCGCTATTTGGCACATTGATCAATCGGGTGATCACAGTGATCAGCGTTATGCGCATCAAAGTTCACATCAGAATTACGAAATTGCCTTAATTCAGGCAGATAATCAACGTGATTTTGAACGCGATGTTAATGCAGGCGAAGCGGTAGACTTATATTATAGTGGCAATGCAGATCCTAATTATGAAGGGGCATTTCATGATAATTCGGACGTAAAATTAGGGACGTACGATAATAATGCCCATTGGTGGGATGGAACAAACTCTGGGATGAGTTTGTCGAATTTTTCAGTAAAAGGCAATACGATGTCATTGTTGGTTGGCGCTGGCGCGATTGTCGTCACAAGCCCGAATGGAGGAAACAATTTAGTCGCAGGCGCCTCACATACCGTTACGTGGAATAGTTATGGAACAGTCGATAATGTAACCATTTCGATTTCTACTAATGGAGGTTCAAGTTGGTCCAATTTGGTAACAAATACGACTAATGATGGCACACAAAATGTCACTCTGCCAAGTGTGTCGAGCTCATTTTGTTTAATGCGCGTTGCACAAACCAGCGGTTCGACCATTACGGATGTCTCAGATTCATTTTTTACCATTTCTGATACTGCTCAAGAAATGGATGTCGCTCGATCAGGATCGCCTGTCGCTGATGGCGGTACTGATTCTGTAAGTGGCAGTGTTATTGGGGTAGCTACCGATTTAGTTTATAATATTACTAATCCAGGTGGCTCCAATTTAACTGTGTCGACTCCGACAACAGGAAGTCTTGTTAACTGTACAGCGTCTATTGTTGCGAATCCACCTGGTTCAATTGCTGGAGGAGGATCTGGAAATACCACTATTCGAGTAACTCCGTCTGCAACAGGTGCGTGGAGCGTCGCAATTTCTATAGTAAATAATGATGGCAATGAAAATCCCTATAATTGGACAATTTCTGGTACTGCTATTGCGCAACCAGTAATTAATTTAAAGCGAGAAGTGGCAACTATTGCCGATAATAGCACTGATGCCACTGGTACCAGCAGTGACTCACCGCGAATTTTATCATATCGTTTTCATAATGATGTGGCAGGTGGTGGGCAGACATTGCTGCTTACAGGAACGCCGGAAGTAACAATAAATACGTTGGTAAATTG
>JAHEDF010000657.1 GCA_024641365.1 Planctomycetota bacterium
CACGTGAACATAATTTGCCTGTTCATATGGGAAGCGATCCAGACAAAATTCCTGACACCGATAAAATGGTGACGCAAATCTTGCCCGTGCAATTTGCACCAGTTAAAGATTTAGCAGAAAATTTAATGCCCTTATTAAATGCCAGTACCGCAACTCTAGCGGCTAACGATGCCAGTAATGTTCTTATCTTAACCGACACCCAATCGCACATCAAACGCATTGCTGCCATTTTACAGGCAATTGATAGATCAGTTGGTGGTGTTCAAGCCGTCAAAGTTTTTCAATTAGCACATGCTGATTCAGAAAAAGTGGCACAAATTATTAATACCTTGTATGGTAAAAATCAAAATTCACGACAAAACAATGGTTATGTTCAATATTCATCCTCCTCTCGTTCCAGTGACAGAAGAAACGGCAGTAGCGAAGCACGGGAAATTGACGTTACCGCCGCAGCTGACAGTGGCACCAATAGTTTAGTTATTCGCGCTTCACCAGAAACGCTCGACATGCTCACCACTATTGTCGAACAATTAGACAATGATAATTCCGCTCGTGATGGCGTTATGCTGTATCGGGTGCGCAATGGCAAAGCGTCTGACTTAGCCACTTCGCTTAACGAATTATTTACCGGTGTTCAAAGTAATAATACTGGAACCAACGGAATTCGTACAGCTGGTCAAACACAAGTTCGACCTCCAGTTCAAACCTCATCTAATGCACCACGTTCAACTAATGGTGGTGATGATGCCTTAGATTTATCCGGACAAGTACGGGTAGTTGCTGACCCAACCAGTAATTCGGTGATGGTCTTATCACCGGAACGTAATTTCCCACGCATTTCTAAATTATTAGATGACCTCGATAAACCAATGCGCCAAGTATTAGTGCGCGTTTTAGTTGCTGAAGTCACGTTAGAAAAAGGAAAAGATATTGGTATCGAATTACAAGGTGGCACGGCTAATTCACTGACTGCATCGAACGCTTTTAGCAATTTTAATTTATTTGACTCTACCTTAGGCATGAATGGATTCTTAATTGAAAACACTGATTTTAGAGCATCCGTTCGTGCTTTAGCCTCAAATACCAGTTTTGATGTTTTATCGCGCCCCTATATTCTCACCACCGACAACCGTGAAGCGACGGTTAACGTCAGCCAAGAAGTGCCTGTCATTAATGGTTCGCGTACCGACCAAAATAATAACATCACGTCGACGTTTGATCGTCGCGATGTTGGTATAATTTTAACCGTGACCCCACAAATAAATTCACAAGGTCTCGTCGTTCTAGACGTTACCCAAGAATTATCAGCTTTAGCTGATCAAGGCATTCCCGTCGCCCCAGGTGTCAATTCGCCGATTATTAATAAACGTACGATGACAACGCGGGTGGTGGTAGAACACGGACAAACCGCCGTTGTTGGTGGATTAGTTAAAGATCAAATCAGCGAAACAGTTCGAAAAATTCCACTATTAGGTGATTTACCATTATTAGGCTGGTTGTTTAAACGCACTGAATCGACCAAAACACAAACGGAATTATTAGTCTTTTTAACTCCACAAGTGGTGCGTGATCCCAATGAACTGTCAGATTTAAGTCGTCAATTACGTGGTGAGATGCAGCGCTTAGATGCCGCTGTTGAAAAAGGATTATTACAACAACATCTCAATCATTTACGTGATACAAAAGTAGGCGAGTCATTACCCGTTGAAGAAAAAGCGGCTCCCGTAATTAATCCGCCTAAGGAATAATGATAATGTTTATGAGCAATAAAACGAGATTTAGCGCAAGCGTCCTATTACTGGTGCTGTGTTGTTTTTTTATTGGTGGTTGCGGTGATGACCGCTCTGTAAAAAAAGATCAGCAAAAACCACCATGGCCAGAAGAAAACGCGCCGGATGAATTGCAATCTTTAGCTGATGACTTATTAGCCTATCAAGCGTCATCAGGCGGCCGGTTACCAAAAGATTTAGGTATTTTAGATCGCTCCGGCTTAGTGACTGGTGGTCCGTATGCGAAAAGAGCTTATGCTTACCATCCAACCGGAATCGGTGTGTTACGTGATGGCTGGCGCGTTTTGGTTGCCGATGATCGTAAACGCCAACCAGACCGTTTATGGTGCGTTGTGCGTCCACCCGTTC
>JAHEDF010000658.1 GCA_024641365.1 Planctomycetota bacterium
ACCAAGTCTACGTGAGCGATGGTCCGAAAATTGATTATATTGCACCGCAAGCAAACGATGTGGCCACCTTAATGGACGCATTACTAGCGGGCGTCGATCACAATGTTGATAGCGCCGATTTTATTGCCGCTGATATCGCAGCGATGAATAATAAGCAGGGGCGTGGTGACATTTTACGAACGGCCATAACCATTGATCCTGTCATCCATGCCGCGATTGTGGGCTTTGGATTTGTGTACATTCATCCATTTAGCGATGGCAATGGTCGTATGCACCGATTTATACTGCAACAAATATTGGCACGTCGTGGTTTCTCGCCGACTGATTTTATTATTCCAGTCTCGCCAGCCATTCTGCGAGATCGTGTTGGCTATCTGACTACCTTGGCAACCTTTTCAGATCAGATCATGCCGCACATACATTATACGAGACACGCCAAAAACGGCAAAGTGACCGTGAAGCAAGACTCCATTGATTTGTATCGCTATCCTGACCTGACAGCACAGGCTGAATTTCTCTATGAAAAAATCGAGGACGCGTTGGAGCGCGATGTGCATAGCGAACTGGTTTATCTACAGACGTATGACCGTGCAAAATTACGTTTGCAGCTTGTGAAAGAATTACCAGATCATCAAGCACATGCATTACTGCGCTTGTGCTTTTCATCGGGAGCACTAACCGACGACATGCGGCAATGTCATTTCAGTGATATTGAAAAAAGCGTAATCGACGCCATGGAACAGGCCGTCCTACAAACCATAACCGAATGCCCATTGCCACGTGCGTTTATTATGGCTCAGGCATTAGAACAGCAGACGTAAGGCACTTTGTAGCAAGTAAGATGTCGGTTCGATCCGCGTTGCTATTCCACGCCCACAAAAAAAGTCGTAAGTGAGCATGCTACACTCGTGCGAGATTCTTGGTTCCGTTGACAGAAATTGAACTCACAATTCCACCATGCGATATTTTCTCACCTTACTAATACTATCGAGCATATGCGCAGAGGAGCCAACGGATTCCCCAACGAGAACAGCTTTCGCTGACGCCGTGCGTGCGATTGCCGTCAAGAAAACAAAAGTTGATGGCATGCGCATGTTGGTGCTGTTAGGCGGACAACACTTATTTTTTTCTAGCAGCATGGTTTTGGTAACTGATGATCGCGTTGCAGATGAAGTCGGACGTCAGGCAAAACAATTATTGTATAAGCATAAAGATCCTGAGTCGGTGCGTGCGTTGTTGGTTGATCCGAATCCGCGTGTGAAATTATGGGCAGTCATGGCATGTGGTGCTTCGCGTGGAGAAGAAGGGCCGTGGTTGCCACTCATTCCTTTATTACTGGAAATGGCCGCGCACGATTCATCGGCAAGCATTCGAAGTCATGCTGTTGAACGCTTGAGCCGTTTTGGCCAGCAAGACGCTTTGGAGAAACTTGTAGAACAGGAACATAATCCCTGGGTATTGAAGCAGCTAATCGGATTTTCAGGGAGTGAAAGTCGTCGCCTACGGTGGTATCAACGGGCCATACGTGAATTAGCGAGTGATGATGCCAATAATCGCCAACAGTGGCTCTCCTACATCTATGGCAACGTGTGGAATCCATCGACCGCATCCATGTGGCGCATAGAACCCAATCCTGAATTAATCAGCGCTCTGGAAATAATAGCGAGCAGCGACTTTCCTATCGAGGCTGACCTTGCTAAAAAAACGGTTACATTATTGCGTGAGCAAAAGAGCAATACAGAGGGGCGCGGTAAAGGGCCATGAGCTAAATCAGATAATGAGTGTAAAATAATAAAATTGATATGCGCATTCGACGTGAGCAAAATAAATTCATTTGCGAAAATTAAATAACCCCAGCTGAGAATCAGCTGGGGTTATTATTTTTAACCAAAATGTTTGCAGATCATGCAGCAGATGCTGCAGAAACGTCTGTCATTGTCACCTCGTGTCATGCTTTGTCATGGGGATCAAATGATTGTCCGTAAATTACTTACGTCATAAATGCTGTATTTATAATATTTTACAATTACCCCCTGAGCCCCTTGCCATGCTGTAGGTCGAGAGTTCGGGTAATAAATTCATTTAAAAGACGTGCAGATCATGCAGCAGATGCAGCCGATGCGTCCGTCAATGTCACC
>JAHEDF010000659.1 GCA_024641365.1 Planctomycetota bacterium
TCGGTGGAATGGCGTCGTGTTGCTTATGATGTGGAAGCAACACGTAAAATGATCCTCGATATTCCGCAATTGGGTCAGCATTTGGGCGATAGGCTCCTTGTGGGCCGTTAGTTGACATAGTCGCCCCAGCATCATTTGAGACAAAGAACGAGCGGAAAAGCCGACTGGCTCTTGCAAGTACCGTGCAGGCACTATCTTCCGCGCTCCCATCAGTGGGCGAGAGGCCCGTAGGATTTAGTTATGCCGAAGATGAAAACCCACAAAGCATCGAAAAGACGTTTTCGCCTGACCCCATCGGGCAAAATTTTACGTACGCAAGTCAACGTGCGCCACTTATTGACGAATCGTAGTCCAAAGCGTCGTCGTAATGCCAGTAAGAAGGCCACCACCATGACGGCAGGTTATGTGCGTCGCGCACGTATCGCTCTCATGAAGGGCCAACCTAAATAAATTCATTCAGCGCGTGCTGAATTAAACAAGTAGGCCCTCGGCCTCCCCGCTATCTGTTCGCAGAGCCGGGCTGTTAGTAAAGGAAATACCATGCGTGCAACCAATGGTGCCGCCCGTCATCAATCCAAAAAACGCCTGCTGAAAAAAGCCAAAGGTTTTTACAGCGGTCGCCGTAAAATGTACACCGTTGCCTGCGAAGCTGTTATGCGCGCAGAACAAACGGCGTTTATTAGTCGTAAAGAAAAGAAACGCGATTTCCGCCGTTTGTGGATTAAGCGTATTAGCATTGCTAGTCGCGCATTGGGTGAAGATGGTTTAAATTACAGTCGATTAATCGCAGGCTTACATAAAGCTGATATTCGCCTTGATCGCAAAATGCTCAGTGAATTAGCGATTCACCAACCTGCAGCTTTTGCGGATGTTGTAAAACAAGCGAAAGCAGCTTTAGCAGCACAATAATTAATCTGCATTGGCAGTTATTAATTAATAAAATTAAACACAAAAACCTCAGCAAAATGCTGAGGTTTTTGTGTTAATGTCAGCTAAAAAATTACTTTTGATTACCTAATAATATTTTTAAGCGCCGTTGACATTCTCCGCTAGAAAATGGTAAGGCAAACATGCGTGCACCTGTTTCGGCGTTGATACGACCCTGACGCTCAAGACGAATTGCGCGAATGGCTTGTACAGCAGATGGTGAATAGAGTGCCATTTCTCTTGCCAGCGCTGCAACTTGTTGGTCGTTTTCAATAATACGATCAATTAAACCAGATTTTAAAGCTTGCGGCGCGTTCAAGACAGAGCCGTGCAAAAATAATTCGGAGGAAAACTGTTCGCTGACGCGACATGCCAATCGACGCAGGCCGCCCATGCAGGGAACCAGTGCCCACGCTAAGCCTGGTAACCCGACACGAAGCTCTGAGTCGCCGACAATAATGTCACAACCAAGTGCGAGTTCTAAACCTGCTCCTAATGCATAACCATTTAAATTAGCTATCGTAACTCCTGGCCATTTTTCGATCGCCTCAATAACTTGGTGACCTAAGTGGCTAAATTCAGTGGCTTGCTTACAATTGAGGCCAGACAATTCATTGATGTCGGCTCCAACAGAAAACAAGGCAGCGTCGCCCGTCAAAATGAGAGGGAGCCCAATGTGACGGTGACGATTGAGGTGGCCAAGTAACGATCGCAGTGTGGCACTATCAATGGCGTTGTAGCGTTCAGATCGATTAAGACTTAAACGCACAAACCGGGAGCGACGATCGAAGCGAATACGTTGAATGCTGACGGTGGTCATAGGAAGTATTTTCGCCGAACCCGAGCATCCTTGCGATGGGTAATTTAGAGATCTTGAGCATGAATACATCAGGCTCACTGGGCGTGTGGCAAGAGCGATGAGAAGCTTCTACACCTGAATCTGTATTGATAATATGGGAACTGTGATGGTTTTTCTAAGCATACGATACTAAGTGACTTAGTAAGATTACTCGGGTAGTGATCGTGGTGGACGGTAACGAGGAAAATGAGCCTCGACCTGTTGCGAACGAGAGGCGCCGCTCTAATGTCCGGCCCTGCATGAGCTGGCTTGATCGATTCATGGGTATGTTCAGTGTCGACCTGGGGATAGATCTCGGGACGGCAAATACGCTGGTGGCAGTACAAGGCCGAGGCGTGGTCATTTCAGAACC
>JAHEDF010000172.1 GCA_024641365.1 Planctomycetota bacterium
CTTGAATGAACGGGCATTTAGCCTACTAATACGAATTACGCTGCGGGTGTTTTGTTTAGTTTATTTACAGTTACGTTTTTTATGGTTGATATCATAATAGAAAAATGATCCTGACTGATGAAGGAGGCGGTATGAGTTCTAAAAAGGATAATGAGGTCGTAACAACGGTCACTACTGATGCGACTACGGCACCAATTAAAGCCTATGATGAAATGGAAACTCCGGATGGCCTGCATCCTGATTATAAACCATTAGAAAAATGGATGGAAGCCAATAGCGCAGAAGAAATTGAACGACGCAATGCGGAGGCACATGAGTTATTTTACCATCGCGGTATTACATTTGCCGTTTATGGGCAAGATGCTGAACGTTTAATTCCATTTGACGTTATCCCGCGCGTTATTTCCGACCGTGATTGGAAAATTATATCAAGCGGCAGCATTCAACGCGTAAAAGCATTAAATATGTTTCTTGATGATATTTATCATAAAAAGGAAATTATCAAGGCTGGCGTTATCCCCGAAGCCGAAGTGTTAAAAAATAAAGAGTATTGTAAGGTTATGGATGGCGTTGATGTGCCGCTCGGAATTCATTCGCATATTTCCGGCGTTGATTTAGTGCGTGTTGGTCCGAGCACTTGGTATGTGCTCGAGGATAATTTACGCACACCGTCTGGTGTTTCTTACATGCTTGAAAACCGTGCTGCGCATCAGCGTCTTAATCCTGAATTATTCCTTAACCAATCGATAGAACCTAATAGTCACTATCCCGACATTCTGCGTACGGCTTTACGCGACTGTGCGCCTAAAGGCGTTGATGAACCCAATATAGCTGTGCTTACACCCGGCGCCGCAAATAGCGCCTATTTTGAACATGGTTTTTTAGCGAATGCCATGGGCGTTTTACTGGTTGAAGGCTGTGATTTATTTGTCGAGAGTAAAAAAGTGTATGCAAAAACGGTTGTTGGCCCTTTGCAGATACATGTTATTTACCGTCGTATTGATGATGCTTTTTTAGATCCCAAACAATTTAATGCGGAAAGTTTACTCGGTGTACCTGGAATCTTTGAAGCCTATAAAGCAGGTAATGTCAATATAACCAATGCCGTTGGCAATGGCGTGGCTGATGATAAGGCTACTTATTTGCGTGTTCCTGAGATGATAAAATTTTATTTAGATGAAGAACCTATATTATCGAATGTGCCGACTTATAAATGTGGAAATAAAAAAGAACTCGCTTACGTCATTGAACATTTGCACGAATTGGTAGTCAAAGAAGTACACGGCTCGGGTGGTTATGGCATGTTAGTCGGACCGGCTTCTTCCGCCGTGGAATGTGCAGAATACAAAAAACGAATTCTTGCTGACCCAGCTGATTTTATTGCCCAACCGACCTTAGCGCTTTCAACTTGTCCGACATTTGTAGAACAAGGTATTGCACCGCGACATGTCGATTTACGACCCTATGTCGTCAGTGGAAAAAATGTCACCTTAGTACCTGGCGCACTGACTCGTGTCGCGATGAAAGAAGGTTCTTTGGTGGTTAATTCCTCGCAAGGTGGCGGCACCAAAGATACCTGGGTGCTTACAGCGAAAGGGAAAAAATGAGTATGTTAAGTCGTATCGCTGTTAATTGCTTATGGCTGGCTCGCTATTTAGAGCGAACTGAAAATACGGCGCGCCTTATTGGTGTTGCACAACAGCAATCATTAATGCCTGAATTTTGTAATGGAGATCCACGCCCTTGGCGTTGGCTTGTCGATATCGCGGCTGATGACAAATCATTAGCGCAATTACCGGCAAAAGACCCTGCTAGTGCCGCACAAGAATTACTTATATTGGATCGCGAATACTCCTCAAGTATTTGGTCCTGTCTACGTGCTGTTCGTGAAAATGCTCGTACGGCTCGTTCCCGATTAACCAATGATTTATGGGTGGCCGCAAATACGACATGGATCGAAGCGCAATCACTTGACGCGAATTCCTTAGCCGAACACGGTATTGCCAATACGCTCGATTGGGCGTCGCATCGTTGCATGTGGATTCGAGCCACGATTGAAGACCTCTTAGAAGATTACGCAACAGATATTATTAGCGTCGGTCGTACAATTGAACGAATCGACAATGTTATACGTGTACTCCGCGCCTATATTCCCGCCATGAAATCCTATGGCAAAGATAGCCATATACCTGGAACACCAGGGTACCGCTTATGGGATTCCATGCTCATGGCTGCTGGCGCTCATGACTGGTATCGCCGTCTGTATGGACCATTAGGCAATTTACCAAACACCGTCGAATTAATTGCCCGTTATGACAAACAATCACGTTCATTGCTTTATAACGCAAATAAATTGGCATTTTCTTTAGGGCATTTAGCCGCCAATGGCACTACAACTTGTTTGACCAGGGCAACAAACTTAGCGCAGGAAATTGATAAACTAAGTGTTGCCGACTTAATCAGTAATCCTGAGCGGCTCAAAAAAATGCTGTTGGAATTATATAATATTTCAGATGCAGTTGCCATTGATCATTGTGGCCAGGAACCTTACGAGCCACCGAAAGAAACGGGTAAAAAATCATCCAAAAATTCAGGGAAATAGTAAGCAGCTAAGCCATGTTGAAAATAATATCCTATGCGTCGATTCGCGTCGACGCATAGGAGAACGTTGACTACTTATAGTCCTCGCCATTGAGACTCTTTATCACAGAATCCTGCCAGACTTCGAGTTCGCTTTTCATTTTTTCAACTACCTCTGGTTTATCCGTGGCAATATCTTTCTTTTCATACGGATCATCCACTAAATCGTAGAGTTCGTATGTAATTGCATCATTTTTCTTGGGTGCAATTTTATGTAATTTATAACGATTATCCGACCATGCAGCGTGACCAGTATTGCGGTCCATGCCTTTTTTTCCGCCATGCCAAAAACCAATTGGTTGTGGTCGTTCTGTCATGGTGCCTTCAATTAATGGCATCAGATTTATTCCATCTAATGGCACAACTTGCTGAGGAACCGCTGTAACATGCGCCGCCGCAAGGATCGTTGGATAAATATCACTCGTGCACACCGGAATGGAGCTTTGCGATGGTTTAATCCTTTTGGGCCACTCTATAATTCCAGGAACGCGTAATCCCCCTTCATAAATAGAGCTTTTTTTGCCACGAAAATTTCCGTTCGATCCCGCACCAGTGGCACCGTTATCACTATTAAACCACAGTATGGTATTATCAGCGACACCCAACTTACGTAGGCCATCACGCAGTGTGCCCATCGCACGGTCAACTGCGACAAGTTCTCCGTAATATTTATTCCCACCAGCTGCTGCCAAATCTGCATCAAGCGGCTGAAAAGGAGTGTGCGGACTACCAAACCATATGACAGCCATAAATGGTTTTTTGTTTACCGACTGTTGCTCCATCCATTGTAATGCCTGAGAAACTATTACATCTGATCCATCACCTGTTGTTTGTTCCTCTTTGTCAACGTGACCAAAAGTCCAATTTAATTCAAAATAATTAGAGGTCGAAAACCATTCATCAAAACCACACGCTCCCGGGCTCAACGGGTCTTTTGCCAAAACTGGTTTACCCGGCCCGCTAATGCCATTCAAATGCCATTTACCAAAATGTCCGCTGGTATAACCGGCACCTTTGAGCGCTTCTGCAATCGTATATTCCTGAACGCGCCATGGACTGCCAAATAAGAACACACCCGAGCGAAATGGGTGTCGACCACTGAGAACACTTGCTCTCGTCGGCGAACAGACAGGCGCTGCAGCATAAAAGCGATCGAAGCGCAATCCGCTTGCCGCCATGGTGTCAAGTATGGGTGTCTTTATTTTATCAAGACCATTATAACTGGTGTCGCCCCACCCTTGGTCGTCGGTCATGCACAACACAACATTCGGTACATCAGCAATTACGTCAGCTGCATACACAGCAACAATCGCTAAGGTAGAGATCAGCAGAGTTCGAATTGGTTTCAGCATATCTGTAGGCACCTTGTGTAGTGGCATAATGCCTACAACGAATTCACTGACGAGTTGCGTAGATTTTTTCCTCATAAACGACAAAATCGTCGATTATACACAATTTAGGACGCGTAAGTGCATCCTTTAGACAAAGAACAGTGTGAGTTTAATCGACGTTTCGTTTAGAACCACTTTATGGAGCGCTCACCTCCCGCACCGCGCTTCCGGCTTGATCATGATGTATAAAGAGCGCGAATTGATCCACGCCAACATAAGCTCCTGTCCCTAATGTTGCATAATCAAAACGTCCGCGCAGATCGGTATAGCCGTCTTTATAAAACGAAACCTGTCCATTATCACTTTGACTGTACACTTTTACGTAAGTGGCTGGAAGTGGTTTTCCGGTCTTCATATCTAATACTTGTAATTGTCCGCTATGTGGTGAAAGGCGGACATCGCACGCATCAACAAAATGGTTTAGTATTTGTCGCTGGCCTCCACCTACAATTTCCACAGCAAGCGGACGCTGACGCAATGGCTCAGGAACAGTAACGGTTAATCGACCATTATCTGGCACATCTATCGCTTGCTCTAATGCTGCTTGAACGTTCGTAACATGGTCAGCTGTGGCAGTTTTAAATGGTGACCGTGAAAATAATGGCTCAATATCTAAAATATGCCAACGGATCTGACAGGTACGAATATCCGTCGCATGAATTGCCAAGGTCGTCGCATTGGTAAATTGTGCTTGCACAGTCGGAGCGTGCGCTGCTTGTAATGCTTGGCGTTGGCTTTCTTGTAATGCCGCTTCCCGTTGAGCAACGCGACCAGAAACCTCATCTATTTGAGCGAGCACTTCAGCAAAACGTAAGCGCCAATGTGTAACTGGATGATCCTTCCCCGTTGTGGCAAAAGTAGTGGCACTATTTAAATCTCCGCGCGCAATAGCCAAATAAGCGCCCAAATAATTATACTGCAATTGAGCCTCTATTGATGCAGGCTTAATTTTTTCAAAATGCTTTAACGCATTGGCGAATCGATTTTGCAATAAGTAGGCATATGTAATCTCTAAATTATCTCGATCTGATAAGTTTGATTTTAAACACATGCGTGACAGTAAATTATACCAATGTTCACTAATAAGCGGTTGCTTAATGGGTGGTTCGCCACTGAGGCGATGGGCGCGTGCTAGTGTCAAAGGTTTAAATTCTCGTAAATGTATGCCGCCCTCTAGGAGCGGATCTATCGTCAGCCAATTACTGTCGAAGGTGTTACCGCATTTTCTCAACACCTGCTGACTTAACTTGGCCCAGGTAACCATGCGGGGTACGTCTTGATGTAATAAGCTAAAAGACCACAAGGTATCATCGTACACGCGTCTTTTTTCTAGTACAGTAACACAGTTTTGCCAAAATGCTTTATCACGACAACGCCATAATAACAAACTTAGCTGTAATTTATACGATGGAGCTGTCGCTAGGTATTGTAAGAGACCGGCCTCATCGTTTGGCAGCCCAGATGCACTTAATTGGCTGTCCCGAGCGACAATCGTTCCACTCGTAGGAATTTGTGCCGCAATTACACTTTTAATCACTCGTACATGAGTTGGAAATTGACTATATGTTCCAGGGGCAGTCACATAAAATGCCTGATCAATTTTTACATGCCCATAGGCAGGAATAATCTGTTCATCTGCGACTGAATAGCGACTTGCAAATATGGGAATCGCTCCGCTGGGAATTTGAGCTAATATGCTCGCCTGCGCCTGATGTGCCGTCGGATTAAATATTACGCTACGATTCACATAGGCGATGCCTGGTTGCAACGGGCCGTTAACTGGCAATGCATTACGCTCATTTTCTGGCAATTGATCTAGGCGGTACACTCTTTGATCTATTGCAAGAACTCCCGGTTTTATTTCTGCTGGCTCAATCGATTCGGTAAATAATAAGATAGGAGTAGAACTTGTTAATGATTTTGTGCCATCATTTTGATTATCCCATTGTTCAGCTTCCGCGACAAAGGGCAAATCACTAATTGCTAATGCTAATATGATTTCATTTATGCTATTGGTCGCAAGCAAACAAGCTGATGATAAAAACTGACCTTTGCCATCCCATAATGCGTAATCTTTCCAGAATTTATGGATGGGGAAAAGATTAGAATGGTAAGCACTGTCAGTAATATGGTACCAATTATGTTCTTCATACGCTTTGGTCCCTTCATGATCACGGAATGCTTGAATTTCATTTGCTTTACCGCTACCAGCCCCAACTGCCATAAATGCGCCCGCGCTTGCTCCCATTTCCACTTCTGCCGTTACTTTTTCTTCTAGTGGCACCTCAATATTACCAATATTTACTCGCGCTTGTCGGCCCTTATTTTTTACAACACTGGCCACATCATGGGAATTTAAAGCCGTGGCTATAAGATCATTCAATACGAGCGCATCTTCGTCGAATTCTTTCATATAGGAGAGCAAATTGTTACGTTCTTCTTCCGCTTGTGGCCCTTTAAGACTTCTCATTAACAGTATGCGCTCAAAAATATTGAGCGTTATATAACGATCTGGAGAAAGCCAGGGCGCTAAATTATCTGACAATAAAAAATGATCTATAAATGTTTTTTGAATCTTGTTTTTGATATATGGCTTAATAATCCGGTCGAAATAGTCGCGGTCTTTGTGATACAAAAACAAATGCACCTCATGACATGCGTGCTCACTATACCAATCATTTTTTTCCGTATCGGTTAATCGATTCCATGTCACAAGCTTTTCAAACGTAGGCTTATCGCCTTCGGAGCCTTGGCTAATTACCTGTAAGGTGCGATAAAGATCCTGTAAAGTCGTGCAAGTGCGATAACGGTTGAGTCCGCCATGACGTACGAGGATTTTGTTATTAGGTAATACGATCTGCGATTTACGCTCTGCCGTTTTTGCTTCTGTCGGTGGTAAAGCATCCATTAACCGCCGTTCTCGTGTCTTAATAGGCCCGTATTTAAACGGCGACAATATAGTTTGCGTTTCATTTTCATTGCATGCGATTGCAATAATTTGTCGGGCATCATCTAATTGTGCATGATTAATGGTGACAATCCCTTGTGCATTTGGTTTGAGATTATCTAAAACTACACTGGGGCCAGATAAATAATCTAATATCGGAAAATTGTCACTCCTGTTATCACCGGATCTAGCACCGCCTCCTTTTCCTAAAGCGTTCCGTTTTCCTCCGCCATTGCGAGAACCAAACATGCCTGACGATCCACCTCCAGCACCAACTGCCATGAAAACTGGTTCTGAATACCATGGATTTAATAACAAACCTGGACGATCTAACATAATACCAGGATATTTTTGTACGCTTGCACGATCTAAAATATAGCCGAGCTCAGGATCTAATCGTCTACCATTTGTATATTCTGATAAAATGGATCTCCGTCTTTCAATATCATAATCGTGGACCGTTGATTGAAACCATTGTTGTTTCAATGGATGAAAGCGCAGTCCAATAACATGAACGCGAGTAGTTGGTGTTCCATTAATAACATGTATGTTGAGCATATTTGCTTGTGATGTAACGCCAAGTCCTAAGGGATTGGTCGAGCGCACATCTGCAATACTAGACTGGCCAACAACAGCCCGTTCATGCTCATTGCCTTCATATGCATGAATATAACACCGCCCACGTGATGTTAATAATACATACGATCCCGCTGATAATTTTGGAATAACAACGGTTAAAACTCCGCCATCATT
>JAHEDF010000660.1 GCA_024641365.1 Planctomycetota bacterium
TGCTGAATTAAAAGAGCTTAAAACGGCCCCAACCATGGCCGCGAGAAAAAAGCCAGTCAGCGGTGCGGGTAAAACATCGCGTACGAGTGTGCCATAGGCATGATCTGCTTTAAAGCCGTCTTGTCCGGCATAGAGATGGAATGCGATGATTCCTGGTAACACCAAATAAAGTGGCCCTAACAGCTTTAAAGCACCAGTTAATAAAACGCCTTTTTGTCCTTCAGCTAAATTTTTAGCACCGAAGGTACGTTGAATAATTTGTTGGTTGGTACACCAATAAAATGTGCACAATAAAAATACGCCGGTGAATAATGTTGAAAAAGGCACCGACTGTTTTGGTCCGCCAATTGAATTAAATTGTTCTGGATGAGCGGTAGTGATGGTATGTAATCCAGCCAGCATGCCGTCGCCTTTGCCAACTGCTGCTAAACCAAAACCAACGATCATCAGTCCGCCAGTCAACAACATGACTCCATTTAGCGTGTCCGATATAGCAACCGCGCGTAAGCCGCCAAAAATTGCATACACAGAACCGATAATACCAACTAGCCAGACCATCAACCACAATGCTGCCGTATCTGATAAGCCAAATAAGCCAGTAATATCAATTATACCGGCTAAACCAGTTGCGCCGGTATATAAAATAATTGGCAATAAAATAACTGCGTAGGCGATTAAAAAAATGAAATTACAAATGACTTGGGTTGTGTGATTGTAGCGTAGTTCTAAAAATTGTGGAATGGTCGCAATGCCGCTACGTAAAAATTTAGGGAGAAAAAATAACGCCATTAATACTAATGACACAACGGTAAAGACTTCCCACGCCATGACGCTGAGACCATCAGTAAAGGCAGCACCATTTAATCCGACTAATTGCTCTGTCGATAAATTAGTCAGTAATAATGATCCGCAAATGAACACAGCTCCTAAAGAGCGCCCCGCTAAGAAATAACCAGCAGTTCCACTGTGCTGATCTCGACGGGTCAGAAACCACGTACCAAAAGCGACCAAGCCAGTGCACACGAGAAAGGATATAAGCGTAACTGATAGCATGCGGTTATGCTCCCGTTGAAGCGACGGAGTCTGTCGTCGTTCAGAGCTGATCCAACGGGGAGGATGTGGCATCCAAAGGCAGAAAATCACCAGGTTATCAGCCAACGGTACTAGGACATTTGCCTGGCTGTGTCATAATTGCATGTTTAGAAGGCCTTATCTAAGACAGGGAGTCCGGAAGTCCGGAAGTCCGGAAGTCTTGCGCACACAACAGTAAATTAGAAAAGGGATTATTATTTATTAGCTGCAGAAAGGTGTTCGCTGCGCTCACTAATTATAATTTCTCATTACGTAAAATTGTAATTAAAGTGATGCGCGTAGCGCCGCCTTTCTGTAGCAGGAAAATAACCGCTGTCACATCATTAATTCCCTAATAGCTCAAGACTTCCGGACTTCCGGACTTCCGGACCTAAATTAAAATGCCATTGATCCCGGGTTCCCGAGTCAGACTGTGATGCTATGCCTGTCGAATTTCCTGCAACACGGTGGAGTTTAATTGCTCGCTTACCAGATCAGCCCCAGCAAGCGGCGGCGATTATTGGTCTGTATGCTGATGCCATTGGTGAATATTTGCATCGCCGTTTGCGTGGTGAACAACGTGAACGCGTCGATGATGTCGTGCAAGATGTGTTACTCGAATTAATGCGTAAACCAGAATTATTAGCACGCGCTGAACCGGGCGCAGGTAGTCGATTTCGCTATTACATCATGAATTTAGCATGGCTCGCTGCATTAAATGCCCTGCGCCATGAACGGCGACGCACGCATGCCAGTGCTGATGCGGGCGGCGACGCAGGCTCTATTCTTGATCGCACGGCGGGAGAATTACCAGCACCCGATCAACAAGCTGCGATGGACCGTGCTTGGGCATTAAGTGTTTTACAACAAGCTATAGATGATCTGCAACGTTGGTCACAAGATGGCACCTTAGAACCAGAAGCATTTACCATATTAAAAGCAAATTTAATTGAGGGTAAAAATTTACGCGATGTGGCGAGTGAATTGAATTTACCATTAACAACTTGCCATCGTCGCTTGGCCAAAGCGCGTATGTTATTGCAGCAAGCTATTGTTGAACGCT
>JAHEDF010000661.1 GCA_024641365.1 Planctomycetota bacterium
CTGCAACCAAACGTGCTGTCGATGATGTCATCGTTGTTGGCCCTGGTTCTAGTAATCATTTGTGGTGCCAAATTTTAGCGGATGCATTAGACCGCCAAGTGCACGCAATTCCGAATTCGGAAAGCGCCGCCATTGGGGCTGCTATTTTAGCAAGTTCAGCCGTTGGACTCTTTAAAACCGTCAATGCGGCGTGCGCCAAAATGGTGCCTGAACGCGTAGCCTACCAACCGCGCAAAGCCGCTGCTGAAGTTTACGATCAATTATTACCTATTGTTAATACGTTATCTGAAATTAGTGTTCCGAAGATTACTGCCACTGGCCTATTGGCTGCAGAGGTTATTTCATGAGCTTAGCTCGCGGACCACTTTTCGTATTACACGGCGTATTCGCTACCGTAGTGGTACTCGGATTGTGGATGCATCTTGCGCAACGAGAAATTGATGTCGAACGCATGCGTGCAACAGCGCAACAAGAGCATACCGAAACACAGCAACTAGAAGCTGAAATTGCGCAGCAAGAAGCCGTCATTCAAGGATTACGCGCGAAAGATCCTTACGTGGTTGAAATGATTGCACGTGATAAATTACGTTATGTTGGTGCCGGGGAAATTTCTCCCCCCCCGCTGCCTTCAATTGACAAAAATCGCGCCGCGATTACCAAGTAAATACATCATCTGCCGCTACTTTAAGCAGCGTGCTCATAATAAAAACTGAGCATGCATAGATAGGTAGCTCGTGAATTTCCCATCGGGGCGTAGCTCAGCTTGGCTAGAGCGTTGCGTTCGGGACGCAGAGGTCGCAGGTTCAAATCCTGTCGCCCCGACCACCTTTTTCATTTTAATGTGATTTGTTTTGATAATTACCGCAGCGTATCCTTGCCTGACTGCTGCTAGCGTTTGAAATAATCGTGGATAATTATTACTATCGAATCAGAGACAATTAGTTCGTGTATTTTCCCGACCTGCGGGTGTAGCTCAATGGTAGAGCGTCTGCTTCCCAAGCAGAATACGAGGGTTCGATTCCCTTCACCCGCTTTTTGCTTTTTATAATCATATACTTTTAAATTGATTTAATAAGTCATAACTGCGTCTTTATTTTCATACAATGCATTTTATCCCGTAACGGCTGAGTACACTTAATAAGTTGAGTTTTTATTTTGCACTCGGTATCGTAATCGTAAACCTATCATTCGTCCCGAGTAAATATTCCCCTGGAAACAATTTTTCATTTTCTTTGCGTATATCTTCTGCAACTGATTCAAGCTTATCATCAATAGATATTGTATTCCATTTCTCTAACCTTTCCTGCATCAGAGCCCCAAAACGTTCATCACTCATTTGAGGTTTATCCGCTAACGGTCGGCAGGCCTTTGGCATGCTAAAGGAGAATATAAACAACAATTTGAGTGCGTAATGGTTTAAGTCAGTGTGAGTATACCAGTGCTCCCTCATCTCAGTGCGACTCCATGGGAATGGATAAACTCGTCTAGATATTAGTAACTGCTCATCTGGCGCGGTTAAACTTCCATATTTGGCTATATTTTCCACTGGCCTTACACTCGAGTCAGAACGACTAACCAAACAAAGCACCTTCATGCTAGATAATTCACCCGTCTTTCGATTAATGTATTCTTCCTCAATGCGAAATGGGACTGTGGCAATAATGGCCGCCACCAAGCAACATGTAACCACCAGCATTATCACTAATCGTAATCGTCTAGGCATGTTACCTCGCAACTGAATTTACTACATCGTCATACATTGCTAAAAAAGCTTAATCTTTGGTGTGAAACCATTCCAATTTAGATCGCTATTTCCACCGTGTCATTAATAAATTCTTGCGCTTTTTAATGGTTAATTTTTATTCATTAATTATTTATAAGCGCTGAAACAACGAGCCGCCATCACTTTGCCATTGCCGGTAAGCCATCAAAACTTGACCGCGAGATACTTTATGTGACGCGGTCAGCATGTGGTTTTCTATCGTCATTGGCTCATTGAGTAACACGATGTCGCCGATGCGATAATAAGGAATGGTTTGTTCGTTATTAATTTGTGTCACTGCTTTGATTGCGTCGGTTGCGGTGAAGTTTTTATGTAATTCTATAATAGCGACTAATTCTGGTTCGGCGC
>JAHEDF010000005.1 GCA_024641365.1 Planctomycetota bacterium
TTCGATGGCAACGTTAGGGTTTAATGATCCAAACAAAACCCATGGCGCAGACTGTCTTTTGGTCGAAGCACGTTCCTTTGCTAACCTCGGTGGCTGGGTAATCGATCCGCAATTTGAGGATATCATGGGCTCCCCGTATTTATTGGCCCATGGCATGGGTAAACCAGTGGCCAATGCCACGACGACGGTGCAATTTCCAAGCGCAGGAACATACACGTTATGGGTACGTACACGGAATTGGTGTCCTGGTGACTGGGAAGCGCCAGGGCGTTTTAAAATTCAAATAGGTGGCAATCTTTTAGAAACAACTTTTGGAACAGAAGAAGGATGGGCGTGGCAAAAGGGTGGATCCGTGTCCATAACGAGTACGAGTACAGAAATTGAATTACAGGATCTCACTGGTTTCGAAGGTCGTTGTGACGCTTTATTCTTTTCTAAAAAAGCCGATTTTATTCCACCTGCTGACGTTGAACCGATGAAAGCATGGCGCCGTGAATTAATGGGTATTCCATTAATCCCAAAACGTGAAGAAACATTTGATGTTATTGTAGTTGGTGGTGGTTTAGCAGGATGTGGCGCGGCAATCGCAGCAGCAAAAGCAGGAATTAAAGTTGCCTTAGTACATGACCGCCCTGTATTAGGTGGTAATGCAAGCGGCGAAATTCGCGTACACACCTTAGGAATTTCTGGAAAAAGTACTGGCATCATTTCTACGATTGATTCTAAACATTGGAAAAATGGATCAGACGAAGCCTTTGAAGACGATAAAAAAAGACATGCAGCAGTTGATGCCGAGAAAAATATTACCCAGTTTTTAAATTGGCGCTTATATGATGTTCAGGTAGCAGAAAAAAATATAACGAGTATTGATGCACATCATAACAAAACAGGAGAAGCCATTCGCTTTAAGGCGCCGATATTTATTGATTGCACTGGTGACGCGTGGCTCGGTTTTCGTGCAGGTGCATCATTTAGTTACGGGCGTGAAGCAAAAAGCCAATATAATGAAGGATGGGATAAGTATAAAGAAATTTGGTCGCCGGAAAAACCAGATCGTTGGACCATGGGTACATCAGTATTATGGAATAGCGAGGAAGCAAAGGAATCGGTGTCATTTCCAGCGGTACCATGGGCAATGCCAGTAGCAAAAGATTATGCGATGGTAAATGGTGAATGGCAGTGGGAATTTGCCCGTGAAGATTTAGATCAAATTGAAGATGCGGAAGAAATTCGCGACCATATGTTCCGTGCGATTTATGGTAGTTTCTCAAATGCCAAAAACGACACCAAACATGCCAAACGACAATTAAAATGGGTTGCGTATATCGCAGGTCGTCGTGAAACACGCCGCTTACATGGCGATCATTTTTACACCTTGCAGGATATTGTAAAAAATACCTATTTTCCTGATACCGTGGTAGAAGAAAAACGTGAAGTCGACGTACACTTCCAACGTATTTTACAAGGATATAAGGTCGACTTTATTAGTCAGGCGATGTTTATGAAAGTCGGTATGTACTATATGCCATTTCGCTCGTTTTACTCGAAAGATATTTCTAATTTAATGATGGCTGGACGCTGTTTTAGTTGTACCCACGTTGCTTTAGGCGGACCACGCGTGCAGCGAACTACGGCACAAATGGGTGTCGCGACCGGCTTTGCAGCTGCATTATGTAAAAAACATAATACCAACCCACGTGGCGTCGGTCAGAATCACATCGAAGAATTGCGTGCATTAATTGGCTATAAGGAAAAAGCGTAAGGACCAGTAGTCCAGTTAATTGAACGAGTAGCCTCATCGATGCATTGTGCTAATGTGATACGTATGGTGGTACCATGATCCACGGTTATCGCTTTACAGCGCTCGGTTGCACGGGGCGAATTCGCATTGCGCATTGTGATAAACAACATGCAGATCATGCGATTTGTGATGCTGTGCGCTGGTTGCGACAAACCGAAGCCTTATTATCACGATTTATTGAAACGAGTGCGGTGTCGCAATTAAATCGTGGTAAAACAATTGCACGATCACCTATCCTAGAATCAGTTTTATTAGCAGGGAAAACAGCAACGCAATTAACTGCTGGACGATTTTCATTATTTACCGATCCATTATGGCAGTTGTGGCATGACCCACAGCGTCATAAGTGGCCAACGCACGACGAAATGCATTCAGCGCGTGATCGTGGAGCTGCTCAAAAATTAATTTATACCAATTCGACCGTTGCGCTTGCATCACAGCAGTCCGGTATCGACATTGGGGGTATTGGAAAAGAATGGTGTGTTGATCAATTACTCAAACAATTAACTGAGTTCGACATAAATAACGTTATTATAGAATTAGGCGGTGATTGTGCCGCGCGCGGTCATCAGCCACACGCAGACGGTTGGCATGTATTAATTCCTGGGGCCGCTGCCGCGGTTACGTTACACAATGAAGCCATAGCAACGAGTGGCATTGGAACACGTGGTCGCTGGTTAGACGGACATTGGATTCCGCATTTGATAAATGCACTAACGGGATTACCGGCTCCTGGCATAGTACGTTCGGCGACAATAATTGCTCCATCCTGCGAACGTGCAGGAATTCATGCGAGTGATTTGTGTTTATTAATTGATATGAGCCCAGTCTTAGTGCAAACAAGCAACGGCTCATTCCCAACCTGGCTGCGTATAAAAAATAATATCAATGATGACACGTGGTGGGCAAATGAAGACATGGCTAAAAAGCTAACACCAGTAACTAATACGACGGCGGCGGCTTAATGCGTAGTATTGTACCATGGTTATTAATTGTTTGTCTTGCACTAGCGGTTGTGCTGGTACCGTGGTGGTGGGTGTGGAGCGAATCCAAATTACAAAAACGTCGTGTACCAAAACCACTCGTTAGAGATGCACCACCGTTACCCGGACCGCTTATATTATATGCTGAGACATGGCCAACGCGTGTGCAATTAAATATTGAAGAAATTCAAGCCTCCACAACAGAAACAGATCACGCATTGGGACCTAAAGCGGTGGCAACAGATTTTGCCTTAGCGTTAAATGAATTGGGCATTGTTGTAGAGCCACAACGTTTATCAGATCTTCCCAAAGAGGCGGATTTATTAACTGGCCGACCAATTGTCTTAGTCTATCCAGTGCGTCATGGTCAACCACCAGCGGCGATCATGCAATTTATTGATACGCGCATTGAGCCATTAGTCGGGGAACAAATTGCGACAGTAAAAAGTTTGACATTTTATGATATTGCCATTGCGGAAAATGACCAACAAGCGGGCGGAGCACATGATGCGCTACAGCGAATTTTTTCGTATTATAAATTATCATATAAACCGGGAACCAGTTTGTTAGAGCCGATGAATTCTATTGTGATTTATGAACATTTGCAGGCGTTTGCTCAATCATATACGAAAACGAGTACGCCATGACCGCTTTTCGCATTTGGTTTGATCGCGCAGTAAATTTAACCATGTTATGGACTGGTGCTGCATTGGCTGGCTCGGGTTTAGTCATGGAATTCCGCTTTGAGCCAGGACCAAATAAACCAGTGAGTGTGTGGGGTCTTGATTGGAGTGATTGGGCAACCCTCCATTATACGTTTGGATTGACGATGCTGGCGCTAATTACCATCCACTTATGGCGACATCGCGCTTGGTGGAAAGGTGTGCTGTGTCAAAAAAGAAGTCTATATGTGTGGTTGGTTTTTATTGTCGCGTTATGTTTATTATTAATTCCTATGCTGGGACCATAAGCAGAGATTAGAGCGAAACATTAAAGGCTACTTTTCCGAGTATGAGTACCAATACAACGATAACTGGCACCATAATAACATTTAGTAAAAATCCAGCGCGTACCATTTCAGGTAAACGAATTAGTCCACTACCAAAGACAATTGCATTTGGCGGAGTGCCAACAGGCATCATGTAACTGCAATTTGCAGCTAAGGCTGTGGGAATTAAAAATAATAACGGTGCACAATCCATACCAATAGCGACGGCTGCGACGACCGGTAAAAAAGTTGCTGCGGTTGCTGTGTTACTGGTTAATTCGGTTAGCATTAATATACCAAAGCTTATAATCACCATAACGACAACGATTGGTAATACAGATAAATTTCCTGCTAATTGACCAAGCCATTCTGCGAGCTGGTGTGTTTCAATGGCACCTGCTAAACTGAGTCCACCACCAAATAATAACAGCACATCCCAGGGAACTCCTTTTGCCGTTTCCCAATCCATTGCGAATTCACCTTTTTTTAAATTTATTGGAATAATAAAAAGTAATAATGCCCCTGCGATAGCGATACTCGTATCAGATAGCAACGGTAGTAAATCTTGAACAAATGGGCGTGTAATCCAACCCAGTGCGGTCAGAGCAAAAACAATGGCGACGGTCCATTCACCGCGACTCATATGCCCAAGTGTTGATTTTTGTTCGTCGAGTAACTCTTTCATGCCGTCCACTTCGGTATTCGCAATGCGACAAGCAAATCGCGTCAAGGCGAGATAAACCATAACCAAGGAAACAAGCGCTACTGGAATCCCTATTATCATCCACTGAGCGAAACCGATTTGTATTCCCAGGCTTTTTTCTGCGTATGCTGCTAATAAGGCATTGGGTGGCGTACCAATTAATGTAGCCATACCACCAGTTGTCGACCCGTACGCCACGGCTAATAATAAGGCGACTATAAATGGTCGCATTTGTACCATTTTTTGTTCTGGAATAAGTCGAGTAACAGACATGGCTATCGGCAGCATCATTAATGCCGTAGCGGTATTGCTAACCCACATGCTAATAAATGCTGAGGCTAATAAAAATCCGGCTATAATCCGGTGTTGTGATGTACCCATATAAGACAATAAATTAATGGCGACGCGTCGATGGAGATTCCATTTTTGCATACTCAGCGCGATTAGAAATCCTCCTAAGAAAAGAAAAATAATAGGATGTGAATAGGGCGTTATGACATTTTTTATATTTCCAAGATTGAGTAACGGAAATAAAACCAGCGGTAATAAAGCCGTAGCAGGAATAGGAATAGATTCGCAAATCCAAAACGTCGCCATTAATAAGGTAACGCCAGCGGTTCGCCATCCAGCGATTTCTAATCCAGGCGGTGGCGGACATATAATCGTAATAAGAAGAGCTAACGGTCCAATTATCCAACCGATTTGTTGACGAGTAGTATAAGTTTGCGGCGCGTTCTCATTATGAGTATTTTCAGCCATAACGCGGTTAATCCTAATGTGAGCGAATTGTTTTATTTTGTTTAATTTTACTAATAATGAGGCAGCCTAGAACAAACATATAAACCGCAATGGTAAGATTTGGTACCATACCAATTGTAATATTATATAATGACAGCCATTAAATAATTTGAGTATTGGCCTTTGAGAACTAAGCCCGTAAGTGTCGTAGGAACGTAGGCAAAAAGGTGGGGTAACAGCATGGCTGGGCTTCTCATTTAGTGGTTCTTCATGACAGTTGAGGAACTGATTAGCTTGGGTCAGAAACGCTCCAGAACAGTAATTATAAACGTAAGTTATTTATTAACAACATCTTACGATTAATGTTAAAACTGATAAATAACTGTCAAATGCATTCATGTTCTCCTCATGTTTTTGGTGTACAGTCTCACGTGACCCACCTACAATCAGGCAATCCCGCCTGAAATATCCTAACCACCCTACGTAAACGGGTCACTGGAGTATGCTATGTTTTTTCGCCCACTCAGTATCGTAGCGGCTGCTCTATTAGCTGCTCCCATGACATTTGCTGCCGACGGAGAAGGTCCGGGCATCGCAGGTGGTGGTGATCGTCCTGATAGAGATGAGCGCCCAGATGTTAAACGCCCAGAAGGCGACCGCCCAGATCGTCCTGAACGTCCTGGCCCAGATGGTGCACCGCTCTTTGCTAAATTTGACCATGACAAGAGTGGCGACATTTCTGAAAAAGAATTTCTCCATGGCTTACGTATAATGATGGAGCAACGTCGTGAAGGTGGCGACCGTCGTCCCCCAGGCGGCGACCGTCGTCCAGAAGGCGGTGACCGTCGCCCAGAAGGCGGTGACCGTCGCCCAGAAGGCGGTGACCGTCGTCCAGAAGGCGGCGACCGTCGTCCAGAAGGCGGCGACCGTCGTCCAGAAGGCGGCGACCGCCCAGGTCCTAATCCAGAACAAATGGCCAAACATGCAGAAATGGTCTTCAAAAAAGCCGATGCAGATAATAGCGGCGGATTAAATGAAGAAGAATTCCGAAATGCCCTTGGCGCAATTCGTTCCGGTAAACCAGGACCGAATAAATGAGGTAATAACGCAAAAGCGTATTTATCGTCAATTGAGAGACTATAATAAACGAATCACCCCGGTCTATGAGATCGGGGTGATTTTTTATGAGCTTGGTGAAAATGTGTAAGATGGTAGTTATACTTGTGCTGTACCCAGGAGCGTATTGATGAAACATTTTCGTAAAGAATTATGGTTTTCGACTAAAGAACGCATGGAATTTATTAATATAAGTTCCGAGGTTGCCGAGTGCGTGCATAAAAGTGGCATACAAAATGGTATGGTATTGGTAAATGCGATGCACATTACCGCTTCAGTATTTGTAAATGACGATGAGCGAGGATTACATCAAGATTTTGCGCGGTGGTTAGAAGAACAAGCTCCCTACCAACCAATTAAACACTATCGCCATAATGATACCGGTGAAGATAATGGTGACGCGCACCTTAAACGACAAATTTTTGGCCGCGAAGTGGTTGTTGCCATCACTGATGGGGAACTCGACTTTGGTCCCTGGGAACAAATATTTTATGGTGAGTTCGACGGTAAACGAAAAAAGCGCGTATTAGTAAAAATAATTGGTGAGTAAAAGAAGGATTTAAAATTTCATTAACCGCAGAGAGCGCAGAGGACGCAGAGTAATTTTTTAATAATTATAATCGTTTTAGCTCACGGAACCGGTGTCATTGCGGTATTTGGTTATTTCTCATAAATATCCTCTGCGCTCTCTGCGCCCTCTGCGGTTTAATTGCTTGTAAGCGGTCGTAGAGATTTACCCACCCGCTAATTCTTTGGCCATAGTTAAATGACGGACAAAAGTCATTTTCACGTTACCATCGGCAAAAAGCGCTTTGGCTTCTTCAAATCCAACACTGTCTGATAACACTTTTCGGTCATGCCAACAATCTAGCGCAGCACCAGCATTTGCGCACACCATATCTAAAATAGGTCCTTTTTCTTCGCCGGATAATAGGCGATGAAATGTGGCAGCATTTGCGTGCGAATCACCGCAGGGTAAATGGGCATGATCTAAGCCATGTTGATGAATGCGTTCAATAATGCTGTGGTGTACGTGACCATTGTGCACATCCCATACATGCGTTGCTCCGGTAATACTAATTTCATCAATGCCGGGATGTCCACGCACCACGATTGCTCGCTCACAGCCAAGGCGTTGGATGGCATCGCATACTACATGTGCGGTTTTGTCATCGGTAACACCAATGACTTGTTTTCGTGGCCGACACGGATTAGCGAGCGGACCTGCTAAATTAAATACCGTTCGTTTGACATGCGCACTGGCTAATTTACGTGCTGGGGCAACCGCAGCAACGGCAGGATGAATGGCGCGAGCGAATAAAAAACACACGTTGGTTTTTTGTTGTAATTTAACTAATTGCGTAACTGGTAGTTGGAAAGGAACGCCTAATGCTTCTAATAAATCAAAACTGCCATTTGGCGTTTTGCTGCCTTTATTGCCATGCTTAACAACTGGTATACCTGCTGCTGCGAGCACAAATGCAGTGGTGGTAGAAACATTGTAACGGCCAAGCCCACTGCCTCCGGTGCCACATAAATCCATGCCGCCAGGAATTGGGACATGCACTGCTTTTTCTAATAACGTTTCAACGACCGTTGCTAATTCTAATCCGGTTTCTCCTCGTTGTGACCAAGTAACCAGCACCTCAGCGCCATGTTCTGGTGTCAGACTGCCATCCATTAAATGATGCAGCACCACCTGGGTTTGTTCCTGGGTCATGCCTTTTGGTGATCTGGCTAAAGCAATTAACGCGTGATGATCAGTGCTCATAGTTATAAGCATAAATGACAACATAATATCGCCAAGGCCAAGCTGGCTTATATGCTGTTGACCGCATCAGTACCAGCTTTGGTTTACGATATCGTCTAAATTTTACGATCTAACGTGCGAAAAAGCAGTGGACCACTGACACGTCGTTCGCGTTCTTGCCAATCCGCTTCATTAAAAGCAGGAAAATAAGCGTCTCCATTAACCGGATCATCTACAATCGTCAGATACATGGTCGTAATATTGGGTAATGCGGCAGCATATAGTTGACCGCCACCAATAATAAATGGTTCGGGATCGTCGTGTCGTGCTGCAGCAATGGCAGCATGTAAATCGTTATAAATTTCAAAACCGGGAATGGTTAAATCAGTTTGTCTCGTAACAACCAGATTACGCCGTTTTGGTAATGGGCGGTGGTTTAATGAATCAGCCGTTTTACGTCCCATAATAACGGCATGACCCACTGTCGTACGTTTAAAATGCTGTAAATCTTCAGGATGATGCCACGGTAATTGTCCGGCATTTCCTATGACACGCGTTGGCGACATGGCAACAATAAGAGCGAGTGGTAACATAATAATACGAAATTAGACAGCCACCGCAGCTTTAATGCCAGGATGTGGATCATAATGTGATAAGGTGATGTCTTCAAATTGGAACGCAAATAAATCAGTCACCGCTGGATTTAAAGTCAATGTCGGAAGCGGGCGTACATCGCGTGTTAATTGCAGGCGTGTTTGTTCAAAATGGTTTTTATATAAGTGCGCATCACCCATGGTGTGAACAAAAGACCCTGGTTTTAATCCAGATACTTGCGCAATCATCATGGTGAGTAAGGCATAGCTCGCGATGTTAAATGGCACGCCTAAAAAGATATCGGCACTACGTTGATATAATTGACAGCTCAGTTCACCGTCTTGAACATAAAATTGAAATAAGGTATGGCATGGCGGTAGCGCGACTAAATTTTGTTCTTTGGGATTCCAACCAGTAATAATTAAGCGGCGGCTATTGGGATTGCGTTTAATTTCATCTAAAACCCAACGTACCTGATCAACACCGTCTTTAGCATAGCTACCATCGGGCAAGGTGGTGGCGCCAAAATTGCGCCATTGGTGACCGTAAACCGGACCTAAATCACCTACTTTACGACCAAAGCGAGCACATTGTTCCGCGGTTGCCCACTCATTCCAAATGGACACGCCACGTTCTGTTAGCCACTCGTTATCAGTACGCCCAGATAAAAACCATAATAATTCATAAATAATTGATTTGGTATGTAATTTTTTTGTGGTCAGCAGCGGAAAGCCAGCCGCTAAATCAAATCGCATTTGATAACCAAACACGCCGCGCGTGCCGGTTCCAGTACGATCATCACGGTCGCGGCCATGTTCCAAAACATGGCGCAGAAGGTCGAGGTAAGTTTGCACGGATGAGGTTCTAACTAGCGATGGAGGCGGCGGAAGCATGCGTCGCCGGGCGCTTCGGCAGGAGTCGTAAATCTGCCTGTAATCGAGCAAAATCAGTGCGTTTAGCAACACCAACTCCATACCGCATTGCAATGTAGTCATCGCCAAGTCGGATGATGAGCGCAGCGTGGTCGGGCAGTGCTTGTGCCGCACGACGTGAAAAATCCCGTGGCCCTTCATAGGGTAAACGCTCGACGCCAGCTTCTGCTAAATGCTCACAATAACGTTGATACCAAACAACCAGTGGGTCTGATGATAATTTATTGCGGCTGCTACGTCGCCACCACAACATGGTAAATACGGCACCGAGTAAAAACACCACCATACCACCAAATAAAACAGGAGTCGCAAAACGATTAATTCCTAATTCGTTTAGCCAATTATATTGGGATTCACTATCATAACCCATTACCGTGCTTTCCCATTTAGCTTCAATATATTGGTAATATTGCACGGCACGGCTGTAGGGTTTTTGAATAAATTCAGGTAGCCATGACACAGTGCGATCACTGTTGCTCAGAACATTTGTATCAGCATTTCGTAATGCAGCAGGCTGTGTTTCTCCAGGAGCGAGGGGAATATTTTTAGTGGGGTCTACACGTATCCACTCATCATTAATTTGTACTTCACTCCAGGCATGTGCATGATCTTGGCGTATAATTAAAAAATTTCCGACGGGATTTAAATCGCCACGGTGAAATCCTATCACGACTCGCGCTGGTAAGCCAGCACATCGCATCAGCAGTGCAAAGCTCGTTGCATAATGCGAGCAAAATCCAGCGCGTTTAGTAAAGAGAAAATCAGAAACGTCATCGCCTTCCATGACGCCGGGGCTTAATGAATAAGTAAAGTTATTAACCTTAAAATAGGTAAGACAGGCTTCAATTATAGCTTGTGGGTTTTTGTATTGATCACGCCATTGTTGAGCAAGCTGCCGTACACGTGGATCAAGGCTCTCGGGTATTACTACCGTATTTGAATCGTAATCAGAGGCCTTATCGCCAAGGCGAGACGTCACTTGATAACGTAATACTTGAGTAGGTGTTGATGTACGTGCTAGAGAACGATCATAATGTAAGCGAGATTTATCCGGAGGTGTTTCAGCTACGTCTAATGCAAATAACCACTTTTGATTTAAAGGTTCTAGGGTGATTTCTTGAGTAATGGCTGGTAAGTTCGTGTTGTTACTATAAGCAAAATTACGAAAATATTCTGAACTTTTTTTAACGCGCCACGTGGTGCCATCGGTAATGCTCATTACCAAGCCTCGCCAATAGAGCTGATCAGCAGGGGGCATATCATTATTGGGAAATTCAACGCGCATGATTGGCTCTTCACTGAGCGCCATACGCGCCACATCACCAGGCGTCATATTATCAGTAAAGCCAGATGTCGCTTGGCCCATATTTGGCATTACGATTTGTAAACGAGGAAACAACAGAAATACAATAATAGCAATGGGTAAACCTGTCACGGTTAGGCGTAACCCCAGGCGAATAACATGGCTTGGTTTTCCATCCATATGATAACCCACCAGTGCCATGGTAATAACTGCCATGGTAGCCATCGCATATAAACAGATCACTAAGGATGAATTATCGCATAATAAAACCGAGACCAAGAAATAGCAGAGAAAACAAACTAATAAATAATCGCGCCGCGCTTTTAATTCGAGTAATTTAATCCACAGAAAACTGACAAATAAGGGTGTTGCTGCGGTAAGTCCAAAGCCTAAATCATTGGTGAGCATTAATAAACCAGTTACAACAAGTGCTATCAATAAACGATACATAACACGTGGAACAATAACCAGCCCACGCTGTTCAGATATGACGCGCCACACCGCTAAGACAATAATACCAAGCGTCAGCCACGCAGGTAAGGTGCCAAGAAAGGGTAAGGTCGCCATAATCATGGCAAAAACCAAGGTCAGGACGCGCGAAAAACCATGGGTCGCAACGACACTCATGGCGCACCAGTCCACAACGCTAATTGCGTGAGGCAGGCGTGATAATGCTTATCGCCAAGATCTGGTTCGATAATGATACCGGGCATACGTAAACCATAACGGCGCCCATCGCGCTCTGATTGAACTATTTGGCCACTCATTAAAGATAAACGATGTTCTAATGGAATGCCTTCAAAACGGTCAAAATCAATCCAACAGTCATTGACAGCACCACTGGCAAATTCTTTTACTAAGACTGGTCGGCCACGTGCCACGGCACGCCAATCGACGCGTCGTTGTGATTCGCCAAGTTGGTAAGCACGGTGTCCATGAAAATCACCCGTGGCACCTAAACGATAGCCGTCTTCTTGTCCTTCACCGGTATCAGCGACTTGTTCGCCGCCAGCAATTGGAGTGGGATAGACAATAAATTGCCAATCAACAGCTATTTCTATTTGCACGTAAATTAATCCCATTGGATACAAACTAGCAGCGCGTAAGCGAGAGATTTTATGAATACCGCGTTGTCGTCCTGGCAATACTAATGTGATGGTGGCTGTTTGGCCGGCGCGTAATTGTTCAACGGTAACACCGTCATCCTCAGCAATTTCTGGTACATCACAAACAATGGCCATGCTTGTTTGTGTTCCGGCCTGCAAAGTAACATGTGCCCGTAATGGTTCATTCGCAAAAGCAGGAAATGATTTACCTGATACTAAAGTAACATTGGTAATATTTCGCCAGGCATGAATTATCGACATCAATGACGTCGAAATAATTAACGCAACAACGATATAAGCGGCATTACTTTGATAATTAATGGCGCACATTAATATAAATCCAAGTACAACCGTTAAATAGGCAGTGGCACTATTCCATTTCATCCGGCGCACCACGTTGGTGGTGTTAGCAGCTGAATTTTTCATTGCTGCTGCTGGTGCGTTCACGGCACTGGCACCGCTCGAATAACCGCATCTGCTAACGCGCGACCATCATGGCTATGCGCATCTGCACCGCGTAATCGATGCGACATAACGCTTGGGGCAACGGCTTGTACGTCTTCTGGAATAACAAGTTCACGCCCAGCCATTAATGCCCATGCTTGCGCGGCACGTTGTAGGGCCAAGCCAGCACGTGGCGATAACCCCGTACCAAGTGGACGATCTTTTCTGGTATGAGCTAATAAATCTAAAATATAATCCGTTAAAGCGGGAGCGACGTTAATGGTGGTCACTTGATCTTGTAACGCACGTAATTCTTCGATTGTCATTTGTGCTGATAATTGCGCGAGTAATCCACGGCGATCGGGACCACCTAGCATAGCGCGTTCAGCATCACGATCAGGATAGCCTAAATCCAAACGCATGAGAAAACGATCAAGCTGTGATTCAGGTAACGAAAAAGTTCCTATTTGATGTTGTGGATTTTGTGTTGCGATTACAAAAAATGGCTCTGGCAAAACATGCCGTTGTCCATCAACGGTTACTTGGCGTTCTTCCATAGCTTCTAATAAAGCACTCTGTGTTTTTGGACTGGCGCGATTAATTTCGTCGGCCAAAACCACTTGCGAAAAAATTGCACCCGCATGAAAAACAAATTCTTGTTTTTCACGATCAAAAATTGCATTCCCTAAAATATCGGCGGGTAATAAGTCGCTGGTAAATTGAACACGTTTAATATGTAAGCCTAATAATTGCGCCAAACCAGTTGCTAATGTGGTTTTACCGACACCAGGAATATCTTCGATTAATAAATGGCCTCGTGCTAATAAACAACAAATTGCAAGACGAATGGGTCGTTCTTTACCAAGAATTACTGTATGTAATTGAGTGAGAACGCGGTCGATGGCAGTGGGCATGATAGGCTTTCTACAAGCAGATAACTCATGAATCTTTGCCCATCAGATGCAGGCGGCAAGGACGCGATGGCTATTCCACTCACATCTGATGCCAACACCCACCACCGCGGGGAATCATAACCCGTGGTGCGTCGCTCAAATCACGTGCTTCAGCGACAACAATTCCAATATCATTGGGTGGTACCAATCCGCCGCCAACAATCACAACGCCAGCACACCCAGCTTGTCCGGCTGCAAGGGCATCATCCGCGTTTGTTCCGATAAACCAGGATTCCGGCAGGTTTATGTGATGTGCACGTGCGCTGCTAAGCAATAAACCAGGGCGTGGTTTTCGCCACGATGCCGGTGATGACGGTGTTGCGATCACGATATCCGTGAGTGGGGCGGCATCGGTGGCTATCGTTGAACGTAATTGTTCGACATAAGCAGCCACATCATTTTCATCCACACGATCACTAATGGCAATTATCGGAACACCGCGTTGCTGGAGCCGCTTAATGGCAGCACTGACTCCAGGTAATAATTGCGTGGGTTTTTCTGCGCTTACGAGCACATCGACAATTTCAACAAATAGCGCTGTCGTCATGATGAAATCGTTATGATTTTGCCTGTTTAGGAAAGTGGCAGCTCGCATTCTCGGCATACCGTGGATTAGCGGGGCATGGTTGATGTGAGAAGCAGTGAGAAACACGCTGTTTGCCCACGGGTCGTGCTAGCCAAGAGCCAGTTAAACCCATACTCCCACCCATGATCATTTTGCACACGGAAGCATCGCGCGGTTGGGGCGGACAAGAATTGCGCATTTTAAGTGAAATTCGTGCCATGCGCACCCGCGGCCACACCGTCTTTTTAGCCGCTGCGCCAGAGAGCGAATTGGTCAAACGTATGGCTGGAACGCCAGATGCTCCCATCACATTTCCTTTTAAAGGAAAGTTTGATCGCAAAACCATCAAAGGGCTACGAACATTTATGGCTAAGGAAGGCGTGCAAATAATTAATTCGCATAGCTCGATTGATGGCTGGACCGATGCAATTGCCTGTTTGAAAATGCCAGCGGTTCGCTTTGTACGAACACGTCATTTGTCGATTCCTGTAAAAACAAATTGGCCAACACGCTGGGTCTATGGTCGTCCACTTGCGTTAGTCACAACGGGCGAAGCTTTACGACAAAAATTAATTGATATAAATAAACAACCAGCCAGCAAAGTTTTATCAATTGCGACCGGCGTTGATCTCACACGATTTAATCCTGAAAATTATGATCGACACAAAATACGACAAGAATTTAACATTAGTGATGATCAATTATTAGTTGGTATGATTGCCATGATGCGTGGTATGAAGGGCCATACGGTATTAATGCAGGCGTTACCAAAAATTACCGCTGCTGTTCCGCAGGTACGGTTTTTAATAGTGGGTGGCGTACTTGATGATAATCCAATGCCACAACAATTACGTGATGAAGTCGCACGCTTAGGTTTAAGTGATAAAGTACATTTTTCCGGATTACGCCAAGACATTCCAGATATTTTGGCAGCCCTTGATTTAAAAGTTTTGCCATCGGTTAGTGATGAAGGTGTTCCGCAAAGTTTAACCCAGGCATTAGCGATGGGTGTTCCAGTAGTAAGCACCACGGTCGGCGCTATTGGCGAAGTAGTCGAAGAAGGCGTTACTGGTCGCCAAGCGGCTCCCAATGATGTCGACGGTTTTGCTGATTTAGTCATCGCGCAATTAACTGATCGCGAATCCGCAAAACGTTTGGCTACGGCCGGACAAGAGCGCGTGCGCAAGTTTTATAGTGTCGAAGCCATGACTCGACGCACAGAAGCATTGTACCAACGTTTATTAGATAATCAGCCGGCGTGGCCGGAAACGAACATTTAATATGTGTCGTATTGTTGCCGTCATTGATCGGCGAAAAAATCGGAAAACCGATTTGTCCAGTCTCGTGACCACCATGCGTGATACCATGCAGGCAGGTGGCCCTGATGATGCTGGCTTAGCGCAATTTGCCGATGGTAGCGTGGTATTGGGTCATCGTCGTTTGTCGGTTATTGAATTAAGTCCATTGGGCCACCAGCCGATGGCGTCTTCTGATAACCGCTACCACATCGTATTTAATGGTGAAATTTATAATCATGCTGAATTACGAGCAGAATTAGAAGCGCTGGGACATACTTTTAAATCACATAGCGATACTGAAGTTATTTTAGCGGCTTATTTACAATGGGAGAAAGCAGCCTTTTCCCGCTTTCGCGGCATGTGGGCCATTGTTTTATGGGATGATAAAGAACAGCGTTTAATGCTCTGTCGTGATCGTATCGGTGTAAAACCGTTGTATTGGTATCATCATGGTGATCTCACCTTAGTTGCGAGTGAGTTAAAAGCGCTCTATGCACACCCAGATTTACCTCGTCGCATTAACCCCACCGGCATGCGCTTATTTTTTCAGTATAATTATATTCCATATCCTCATACCATTTGTACGGGGGTAGAAAAATTAGCGCCAGGAACGTGGTTATCTATTGATCGGCATGGTGGTTTGACGCGAGGAACTTATTGGCAATTAGCGGATGCCACGAAAAAACCACCGCTCACCATGGATGAAAATGAAGCAGCCGATGAATTAGAAAAACGTTTACGTGAAGCTTTCCAATACCGCATGGTCAGTGATGTGCCGGTCGGCTTATTTTTAAGCGGCGGCGTAGATAGCAGCTTACTATTAGCACTTTTATCACAATCGTCGTCAAAAAAATTAAAGACATTTACTATTGGTTTTGCTGGGTCGGGGTTAGACGAAGCGCCCTATGCACGTGCAATTGCAGAGGCTATTGGTTCAGAACATCATGAATTAAATCAGGATGCAGAAGCCGCACGGGCAATCATTCCGCAATTGCCGTTGGTGTGGGATGAACCCTTTGGCGATGCAAGCGCGTTGCCAATGTGGTTAGTTGCACAATTTGCGCGAAAACATGTCACAGTAGCTTTATCGGCTGATGGTGGCGATGAATTATTTGGTGGTTATCCAAAATATTGGCGTAGTCGTGATCGTGCGCGACGTTTGGCAAAATTATGGGGTGTTGATCGTTTACGCGCTCAATTACCAAGCGCTTTAATGCGGCACTTAGGGCGGCGTTATGGTATTGGTGTTAATAAACTACTGAAATCAAAAGAGATACTATCTTCGCCACAGGCATTAACCCATGCGGCTTTTGTTATCGGACAACAAACCTTCACCGATTCCGACATTGATGCATTATTAATCCATCCAACACAGACTGGTACAACACGTTTTGATGCCTGGGATGATTTTCCGGTTGATGATTTAAATCGCATGATGGCCATTGATATGCAAACCTATCATGTTGATGACATTCATGTGAAAGTAGATCGTGCAACTATGGCGCATGGATTAGAAGGTCGTGAACCTTTAGTTGATCATCAATTGGTAGAGTTTGCTCTTTCATTACCATCTTCGTTAAAAATTCAGGGCGGTGTTGGTAAACAATTACTGCGCAAAGTACTATATCGTCATCTCGATCGCACACTGATCGAACGTCCAAAAATGGGATTTTCACCGCCAATTAATCGTTGGTTAGCGCATGATATGGCACCATTTGTCGAAGAATGTTTGTCTGACAAACGAACCAAAGATGTTGGTATTTTTAAACCGGATGCGGTGACCAGTGTTCGTCAATCATTTGCGAAACGTGAAAATGATAACACGGCAAAACTGTGGAATTTAGTTGTTTTTGAACAATGGCGTAAACAGTGGAATTTTTCATTATGAAACTAGCGACATTTCTATGAAAATAGTACTGCTCAATAGTGAACGAGGATGGCGTGGTGGCGAAGCGCAAACACTGTTGCTTGCTACCGGATTACGTGCATTAGGACATACTGTCACCATTGGTTGTCCTGAAAATTCCGCATTGGCAGAACGAACGTCACAAGAGCAACTATTACTTTTTCATCTAAAAATGAAAGGATCATTGTCACTCAGTTCAATTTTTCGATTACGCAAATGGTGTAAAGAACAGCAGCCAGATATTGTGCATGCACAAACAGCACATGCACATAGTGCAGCAGCATTGGCCTTATATGGTTTACCGATTCCTTTGGTTGTATCACGACGCGTAAATTTTCCGTTATCGAATTCTGGTTTTACGCGTTGGAAATATAGTCGCGCCCGTGCAATCACGGCTATTTCTCGTGCCGTTCAAACAACATTACAAACAAGTGGTGTTTCTGTAGAAAAAATTTCCATAATTCCTGATGGCGTGGTTGTTCCTGAGCAAATCACCCATAATAGCAGCGCTTTATGTCAGGAATTACACATTCCGTCATCTACACGGCTGGTGTTGTGTATTGCGAATTTAAGCCATGAAAAAGATCATGAAACACTATTGCGAGCTTGGCAACACGTGGAAACGAAACAAACCGGCGCGCATCTTGTTCTTGTCGGTGATGGTGAACGCAAAGATGATCTCATAGCATTGGCGCAAACATTAACACTTAAAGACTGTCACTTTATTGGTTTTAAAAAAAATATTGCTGATTTATTAGGCGCAGCCTATGTAGTGGTGCTGACATCACGCGCAGAAGGATTAGGATCAATTCTGCTTGAAGCCCAGGCACGCGAAGTGCCAATTGTGGCTACTACTGCCGGAGGCATACCAGAGGCCGTTATTAACGAAAAAACTGGCTTATTAGTACCAGTTGGCGATTCTGTAGCTTGTGCTGCTGCATTGCTAAAACTTTTGCAAGATAATGAAATGCATCAGCGTTTCAGTCAGGCAGCACGGCAGCATTGTGAAGAACACTTTTCCGCTCAGGCTATCGTAGACGCTCATCAGCGACTTTATCAACAACTGCTTACATCATAAGAAGCGCTTCGATTATATGAACCAACTACCGCTCAGCGCAGTTATAATTGTCAAAAATGGCGCACGTTATTTAGAACGCGTGTTGGCGCCATTAATTGAACTGTGCGATGATGTGGTCGTTTTAGATTCAGATTCAACCGATGACACCGTCGCAATTGCCAATAAAGCGGGTGCTCGTGTTGAACAACAAACGTTTCTCGGTTATGGTCCTCAAAAACGTTTAGCGGTCTCCATGGCAAAACACGATTGGATATTAAGTATTGATGCTGATGAAGTGATAGATGTTGAATTAATGACGGCAATTCGTCAATTAACTTTTAACGATCCACAAATCTCTTATGAAATACGTCGTCGTAATCATATAGGAAGCAGTGAAATTCGTTATGGCGTCTGGTCTCCGGATTGGTGTCTACGTCTTTTTAATCGCACAGTGACGAATTTTAGCGAAGAAAAAATTCACGAATCTGTACAAAAAACAGCTGTCACTGAACGCTTGGCTGGCAGTATGTTACATTATAGTTATACGGACTGCGGCGATGTTTTTGCACGCATGGGTAGCTATATGCGAGCAAAAGCAGATCGGTATGTCAGTGAAAAACGTCGTGCTGGTGTGCTGCTATTATTAATGCGCGCACTGTGGGGATTTATTCGCAGTTATATTATTAAAAAAGGCTACAAAGACGGTACGATGGGTGTCATTGTTGCTTTATCGGTAGCTGTCGATTCGGTAGCTGGGCTAGCAATTGCCGGTCAACAGCTATTAGAGCAATCAGAAATATAACACGATTATAATGCGAGTGCCTGGCGATAAGCGTTAACGGTGAGCTCTGCAGTTGTAGACCAAGTAAATGTTTGCGCGTATGCTTTTGCCGCTTTGCGCTGACTGTCACTTATTTGTAAAACAGCTTGTAAACCACGACTCATATCATCGACCGACAGTGGATCGATCAGCACGGCATGGTCGCTCGCCACCTCGGCTGTCGCACCACAATTGGCAGTAAGTACCGGTGTTTCGCATGCCATCGCTTCTAAAGCTGGAAAGCCAAACCCTTCGTATAATGAAGGAAACGCTAAGGCATCAGCAGCAGCATAGAGACCATGTAAATCACCATCGGGAACATAATTTAAGAGATGAACATGTTCTGTTAAACCTAATTTTGAAATCGATTCATTTATGGCCTGTGAGGCATCACCAGCCCCGCCAGCAAATACAACATCATGTGTTTTTGCTAAACCAGCCAGATGGTAAGCCTCTAATAAACGCAGTAAATTTTTTCGCGTTACTAAAGCACCAACATGTAAAATAAATGGACGATCATTACTATAACGGTTACGAATACGTTGTTGTTGTTCCGAAGAAATAGGTTGAAAGGCGGTATCGATTCCGTGCGGAATAACGCAGGTACGCTCAGCTGGAAATTTATAATGCTGTAGGAAATCCTGCTGGGTAGTTTTGCTAATACATATCACCACATCGGCATCACGCGCAATGCGTGCATACATCATTTGACTACGCGCACGAAATTCAGGACTCGACCATCCTTCTGAAAAGGGCAATGCGTGGAAAACGTCATGCAGGGTTATAACGCATGGTTTGCGTCGCCACTTTGGAGCGCGTACGTCTGTGCCATGTACGAGATCACAATGTAACCCCCACGGACGAGGACCATTTTCTAAATACCAACGCGAGCGTTCCGGTTGATAACGCAGGTGTCGTTTTCGCCAACGTGATAAACGATATAATAATGCCTGTACCTGAACGTCGGCACGCTGATCTAGCGCCGCAATTAAATCCATGGCATAACGTCCCGTGCCACTGCGATGTGCTTCGCATAACGTTGACACTTCCATGGCAATCTGAATAGGACGTTCTGTAGTCATCTGTTGCGCAGCAGAGTACGAAGATCAAGCGGTGCAATAGATCATTTTATTAACGTTAATTATCCAGCACAAAGTAAGATTATTCAGGGAAATATACAGGAATGTGAGCCAGCGGCATCACGTAAATTATGACATTGGCATACATCAAATAAGATTCTCTCTTGCAATTAAAATCCGCTTGTAGAGAGTGGCATTTAATCGGCATTTTTTGACCGTGTTGGTCTAAAAACAGTTCGAATTAACCTTAAAAAGGTCGTTTTCGGCCTTCAAGGAGTCTTTATGTCTATTATTAAAAACCTTATGCTCGCCGCTATTTTAGGCATGGGCATGTCCACCATTACGGCGGCCGAAACCCAAGAAGCTAAAATCGAAATTGCTGATTTACCAGCAGCCGTTTCAGAAGGATTTTCTGCTTCAGTTCCTGGCGCTGAGATTAAAAGCGCGAAAAAATTAACTGGGAATAGCACGCGTTATCAAATCAAATACAAAGGTGATGATGGCAAAGAACATCAAATTACCATCGGCGAAGATGGAAAACCAACGCGCGCTAAGAAAACAGAAACGAAATAATTAAATTGGCGGGCTATCAAAAAAGCGATAGCCCGCCGATTTTTTAAACTCACGGGCGCGGAAAAGATAGGTTTTAGACTGCTTTTTCTAATGTTTCGAGGGCTGTTGGAAAGCAGGAGCGCAATTGGGATATTAAAATAGTAATCGCGTTACTATCAGCAGCGTGAGCTTTTTGATCAAGTAATTCGCAAATACTGGCGCACTGTAGTAAACCAACTGTTAGACAAGCCCCTTTGAATTTGTGTGCAGCGCGAGCTAAATGAATGTAGTCCTTCTGTTCATATAATTTAAGGATAACTTGAAGTTGTTCCATTGCATCATTTTTAAATATACCAGCTACTTCACGAATAATGGTAACATCACCAGTGCCAGCAAGCAAATGTTGCAATGGAGCCGGATCAAACATTTGGACATCTTGCGCGCTTGTTGTTGATTGAGGATCAGAAATTATTGATTGGATTTCCGCTTTATTAGCAAGTAATTCCACCCGTTCAATTATAGCGATTAAATTTTCAAATAATAATGGTTTTGATAAGAAATCATCCATACCAGCAGCCAAACAACTATCTCGGTCCGACGAAAAAACATTGGCGGTTAATGCAACGATGGGCAAATGTTGATACGTGTTTTGTGATTTTTCTCTTTCTCGCCACAGCCGAGTTGTGGTAAACCCATCCATAATTGGCATTTGGCAATCCATTAAAACAAACAAATACGGTTGGTTTTTTTGGATTGACTCTTCAAGCTTATCTAAGCCTGCTTGGCCGTTATCTGCTATATCACTCATATACCCTAAGCGCTTGAGCATAGCTGCGACAACGCGACTGTTTATTATATTATCATCAATAATTAAAACGTTTTCATCACGTGGAGTGATTGGTGCGTTTATGTCATAAGTAGTCTGAGGCACATCAGATGTTAGACCTGTTACCTTCAAATAGTTTTGGTAAAAACGCGCAATACGAAGCGGTTTTGCTATGACATGTATATCGTGAAATTCTTGCCATTGCGAGAGATGACGAGTCAATACCATTATAGTTAAACGTTGTTGCTTCAATAAATGGTAAAGCGACTTCGCCTCACTATTATCACCATCCAACATGATTACAGATTGCGGAGAAAATTTTGCTGCGGCAGATTGTGATAAATCACAGACGTGAAAGGGAATATTATGAAATTGTGCAAGGTGCGTGAAGCAACGACAAATAGCTTCAGATGTATGAAAAAGGTAGAGACCGCGCTGATGAAGAGTCATATTTATGGATGAATCAGCAGCACTTTCTGCTAGCGGTAAGACAATGGTAAATGTGCTGCCGTGTCCCTCTTTGCTATCTAATGTAATGGTCCCACCCATTAAAGAAATGAGTTGACGACAAATGGCTAATCCCAGACCTGAACCACCATGAATTCGTGTCGTAGAATTATCTCCCTGGGCAAATGCTTGGAATAAGCCTTGTTGAATAGTAGGTGCAATACCGATGCCCGTGTCGGAAATAGAAATTTGGTAATATTTCTCAGAAACTTTAGATGCAGTAATTATTATTTCACCATGTTTAGTAAATTTGACTGCATTTGATAAAATATTTAATAAAACTTGCCGTAAACGTACCGGATCGCCCATAATACGAGTGGGCACATCTGGATGACAATCAACCATGCATTCAAGTTCTTGTTCATTAATACGGCTGGCTAAGAGAGCAACGCTGTCATCAATGGTATTTCTTATCGCAAAGGGTATAGCCTCTAATTCCATGCGACCAGCTTCTATTTTTGAAAGATCTAAAATATCATTTAACAGCGACAATAAACTTTCAGCACTTGAGCGAACAATCTCGACATATTCATTTTGTTCTTTTGATAATGGTGAATTCGATAATAAACGAGTCATTCCAAGTATGCCATTCATTGGCGTGCGAATTTCATGACTCATAGTTGCTAAAAACGCGCTTTTTGCTCGATTGGCAGATTCGGCAACATCGCGCGCTTGTCGCAAGGCATCTTCAGCGGCAATATGTAAAGTACTATTTTCGACAAAACGCCAGATAAGTTGTGTGCCATTAATATCGCGAATAATTAAGCCATTAACGCGAACAGGAATTAATGTACCATCTTTTTGCCGATAGGTTGTGTCAAATGGACCAAATCGACCTTCTTTATTTAAAGCATTTATACACTCATTTTCTAAACTTAAGGCCTCTTGAGGCAATAAGTGCGTATGAGAAAGTTGCGTGCATTCTTCTGCTGTTCGACCAGTAATTTGAATGAAGGCTGTATTTACTAATAAAAAGGATCCGTCAAATCGACTCAGTGCAATGCCAATCGGAGAACGTTCAAAAAGGGAGCGTAATTTTTCTTCTGAAGCATGAATAGATAAGTCGGCCATTTTTCGACGGGTAATATCAGTTAAACTGCCAACAATTTGATTAGGATCACTCGGCAAAATATGAGCTGAAAAATCAACCCAACGAAACGTTCTAAGTCTTTTTAAAAAACGCAGTTCGCCAATAACTTTTGTCACTTTACCTGACTTAAGATCAGTAAACCATTGCGCCGCAGTTGCCCGGTCATCAGGATGAATCTGATCTGTAAATGGCGTGCTAAGTGACTCCTCTATTGGTACGCCCGTTAAAGTAGACCATGCCTGATTAAGGAAAGTCCAGTTGCTATCTTGGTCTAAATGAAAAACGACAACGGGTAAATTATCGACCGTATTTCTATAGCCAGTTTCACTAGCGTGTAATTTTTCTTCTGCTAGTTTTTGTGCGGTAATATCTGTGTGGGATCCAATAAAACAGATTTTATTACCTTCTGCATCATATTGTATGCGACCACGGAAATTAACGATTAAGTATGAATTGTCCTTTTTACGTAACCGTAAATCGCACACCATTTTTTCAGTTTCTTTATTGTAGAGCTGTAACCATAATAGTTGTAACTTTGCCTGATCATCAGGATGGATATAATTATACCAATATTCACTAGCATAATCTATTTCTTCTTGACTAATACCAAGTAAAGTAATCCAACGCTGAGTTACATGTAATTTTTTAGTTATAAAATCATATTCCCAGATCCCATCATTAAATGTTTCATGGGCGGTTTGCCATCGTGCTTCACTTTTAGCCAATTCATTACCACGCGAACGAGCCGTGTTTTCTGCCAGAACGCGTTGTTTATGTAAAAGCGTGAGCAATGTTAGAAAAAAAGCACACAATATAAAACCAACGAAGAGAGCCATCCACGGTTGGGTGTAAGTAGGGATGGCCCAAGTGGCATGTGGTTGTAAGTGGAATTCCCATTCCCGTTCTGCAAAAGTAATTATAGAAGTAACTTTTTGCGTATCCGTCTTTTTCAGCGATGTAGAAATTGCGACATGATTTTCAGTCGCATCATATACGGACAACAAAAAATCCTGGTTATACATATCTATATGTGCGAGCAGTGTTTCTGGTATAATTGGTGCATAAACCCAACCACGCAATGAGGCGCGGCGTTGTTCGACCGTTGTCAGTATGTCGTCGCTTAAATAAATTGGGACTAACAACAAATAGCCGACTCTGTTTTTCTCATCTTGTATTAATTTAATAGGGCCAGTTATTATTTCATTTCCGCTATCTCGTGAAGAAAAGAAGGCTTCACGGCGAATTTTTTCTGTAAGACCATCGTAACCAATGACACCTTTATTATTGTCTTGCGGTTCAAGAAAACGAACTGGAGCAAAAAAGGGTGCAGACGAAGCTGGATGGATAGTGTAATTTGGATAACCATCGGCTCTAGCCGCGCTTGTATAGGCACTGACCTCCTCACGCCGAACATAATCACAATATCCCAGTCCTAAAATTCCCGGATATCGATCCGCAATATGTAAAGAATGCGTAAATGATTTCCATTCAGCAGTAGTGACCTGTTCAGAACCAAGCAGGAGGCCTGTGCAGCTACGCAGCGCGTCCAAGCAATGCTGCAATCGTTTGCGATAATTATCGCCGATGTCCTCTACTTTTGTTTGCAACGCAGAGGTGGTGGCACGATTAGCTTGTTGTTGTAACACAACAAAAACCCAGGCCGTGATGGTTATCATCGGCATGATGATAAGAGCGTACAGAAACCAGCGGTGCGATAGGATGGGCGACATAGAACAAAAGCTGTGGTGGAACGCTGCGTATTCGCGGAAGCTCGAAAGCTAGGCATATAGCGATGTTCAAGCAAATATAGCGATGAATCTGGAAAAGCTGGCTTTTGCAAACCACTTGTCTGTTGGACTACCATTTGTAGCGTCCCCCAGCTTTTACACGACGATCCTTGGCCCTTTGGCGGTGCTTCGCCTTTGGTGTTACTGGGGTTAGTCGGTAACTGCGTTGGAGCCACTTATGTCATCTACATCCACCGCTCGTATTGCCTTTGCTGATGGATCAATTTTTCATGGTCGTGCTGTGGGAGCGGTTGGCACCATTGGTGGTGAAGCCGTCTTCAATACAGGCATGACTGGATACCAAGAAGTTTTGACTGATCCAAGTTATCGCGGCCAAATTGTTACCATGACCTATCCTGAAATTGGTAATTATGGAGTTGCTCCAGAAGATATGGAAAGTGATCGCGCACAAGCGGCTGGATTTGTTATGCGTCAATGTTGCGACCAACCATCAAATTTTCGTTCACGTGAATCGTTACCTGAATTTTTACGCCGCTCTGGCATAGTTGCGATTGATGGGGTGGATACACGCGCCATTACGCGAAAATTACGCGTGAGTGGTGCCATGAACGCTGTTATAAGCAGCGAAGGATTTAGCGACTCAGAATTAATTGAAAAAGCGAAAGCCCAACCGTCGATGGCTGGTTTAGATTTAGCCAGTGATGTAGGTACAAAATCGGTGTACGAATGGGATGAAGCCAGCGATCCGGCCACTTTTGGTCCAGTATTGGGCGGTGTTGCGTTACCACGTGTAGCGCATGTCGTCGCTATCGATTTTGGTATTAAAAGAAATATATTACGTTTACTGAAAGCATGTGGATTTAAAGTAACGGTGGTTCCGATTAGTCACTCAGTGCAAGATATTATGGCTCTTAAACCAGACGGATTATTTTTATCAAATGGTCCAGGTGATCCTGCTGCGGTAACTGCAGGTATCAATACAGTGAAAGAATTAATTAATAGTGATTTGCCCTTATTTGGTATTTGTTTAGGTCATCAAATCTTATCACTCGCCTATGGAGCCTCGACTTATAAATTAAAATTTGGTCATCGTGGTGCTAATCATCCCATCAAGCGTTTAGAAGATGGTGCGGTAGAAATAGCCAGCCATAATCACGGTTTTTCAGTAGATCCAAAATCATTACCTACCGGTCTACGTATGAGTCATATTAATTTAAATGACCAAACGTGTGCAGGCATAGCACATGATAAAAAGCCACAATTCAGTGTACAATATCATCCCGAAGCTGGACCAGGTCCGGCGGATCCGTTGTATTTATTCCGACAATTTCGCGATAATATTCGTAAACGAATGGCTTAAAAGAACGGTTTAGTTACTCGCATAATTAGTGAGTTAATCCTGCATATGCGGCAGCTTGGAAGGCGCGTCGTACGTCGCTATTGTCAGAATTTGGAAAATTTTGTCGTTGTACCAGTAAGACATAAGCAACGCCTTTCACCGGATCGATCCAAGCCTGAGTACCATATGCGCCACCATGGCCAAATGATCCTGCGGATAAATATTCACTGACGCCCTGTGGTTCTCGAACTACGCACACGCCTAGTCCCCAACCATTACCAGGTGTAAAACCAGTTTGTAATTCGCCACTTTGTAGGGAGCGCATTTGTTTCATCGCAGCTGTACTGAGCAATGTTTGTCCGTTGTGGGTGCCCTCATTTAGCAATAATTGACAAAATCGCATATAATCACTGGCCGTTGAAAAAAGACCGCCATTGGCTGCGGGGTAATGACCACTATTTTGCGGGTCGAAATCTTTCGGTAATGAAGCTACTAGTAAAGAATCTCCCTCTTTTTTATACACAGTTGCTAAACGTTTTTGTAATTCGGTATTGGGATAAAAAGTTGTATCCACCATTTGTAAGGGATCAAAAATACGTTGTTGTAGAAAAATTGGAAATGAAGTTCCGGATACAATTTCAACAATACGACCGAGTGAATTCATACCTGATTGACAATAGGCCCATTTAGCACCAGGAGTAAATTTAAGCGGACGCGAGGTGAATCCCGGAATGAGATCAGCTAATTTTTTTGCAGCTGATTTTTCTTCACCAGTTGATTCAGATAATCCGCTCGAATGAGTTAATAAATGATGCAGGGTAATGGTTTGTTTTTTACCGTCGGCTGTCGCTAATTGGGAAAATTCAGGAATATATTTTTCGACGGGATCGGTGACCGATAATTTCCCTTCATCCTGTAACATTAAAATAGCAGTTGCCGTGATCGGTTTTGTCATCGACGCAATCCACATTACTTGATCTGTCTGCATTGCACGATCAGTGGCAATATCAGCGAGGCCAACAGCACTCAGATGTGCTACTTGTGTTTTGGTAATAACACCTGTCACGGCGCCGCTGATTTCATGCTTTGCAATCATCACCGTCATCGCCGCATCAATAGCAGGTATGGACAAAGTACTTGTAGCACGGGCAGATGAACACGATGTCATGACGCAGGTGCAGCTAAAAGAACAAAATATCATGATGAGTAAATGAGTTCTGAAAGTAAGCATCATAAAGAATTCCTAAAAAAAGAATGGGTAAAAAAACGTGTGCACTATTTTGATCAATACTTACAAAATCTAACCAGGTCCAATTTGCCGTCATGGTGATGTGATCCAGTCGTATACCAGTAAAGAACGAACTCATGTGAGATGTGTAACAATAATTATCAACAGAATAAAGTCGTGTTTCTGGTATTAACATACGCATAGAAGTGGCAATAATGATTTACCTACCTAATCGAGTAGGGTGGTGGGAAATGTCCGGTAAATGACAATTTTGCACCAGAGATACACACACTATATTGACAAGTTGTGAGGTAATCACGCTCACCTGTCGTGTGAGTAGCTTTCTAGTCAACGATTGTCGTGCTAAACAGTTATGTTTTGCGTGTACCGCGCTAACAACATTGCGGTGTGGCGTGGACTTGAGTTGTCTGTAAAGAAAGCTCACCTCCGCTTTGGCTATTATCATTGAAAGGAATTCCGATGTTTGCGACTGCTTTACTCGCCACTGTACTTGCTGCGGTACCACCCGATGGCAAAGGATATGTTCCAGCACCAAGCGATGAGGGCGCATTAATTGCTGGTATGGTTGAAGCGGCAAAAGCGTTGGCCGAAGTGTTGCCTGCTGAAGAACTCAAACTGGCAACTTTTACCTATGGTGGAAAAGAACATAAGTTTTGGCATTACGTTCCAACGCCACTATTAAATAATCCAGATGCTGTCGGTAGTTCATACAAACCATACGGTCGTTTTGGTGTACCAGTTGAAAAAATGAGTCAGCAAGCAATTGATCGTTTACATCATTTAATGCGTGTCTCTTTATCGATAGAAGGCTATGATCGCTACGTCCAGATTATGCGCCTGGAAGGGAAGAGCGATCCGCAATTAAGTGAGTATGGCCTTAACCGTTCTGCGACCTCCAAACCAGGCGGCGGCATTACGTGGTATCACGTATCATTATTTGGTAATATCGGTGAGGGTGATTGGGGTTGGCGTTTAGAAGGTCATCATTTTAGCTTAAGCATGGAAGTATCAGGTGGAAAACTACGTTTTAGTCCGGTAATGGTTGGTTATAATCCGTGGCCACAATTACCGCGTGCCAACGTTGAAGCAGCAAAATTATTCTCGCTTTTAAGTGCAGAACAACAAAACCAAGCGCAATTAGTGAAAACATCACCGGACAAGGAAATTCCAAAAGATATTAATCGTGTACCTGGGCGTCCCGAACCAGTCGGTGTCAAACTAGGTGCTTTAAGTCCAGCAGCTCAGTACGCGTATAATCGTTTAATTGACGAATATATTGGACAATTTCCTGATGCAGCGGTTTCAGCGTTACGTGCAAAATTACAAAGCGAAAGTGCAGAATCCTCATTAGCTTGGTACGGAACATTGGATCACTCCAAACCGTATTTTATTCGCTTACAAGGTCCAAGCTATTTAATTCAAATGCGTCATAATGGAGTAGAAGCGAGTGGTTATGTGCATGGACATTTAAGTTTTCACGATTTGACCGTCGCAACCGGCTCTAATCCATTACCATAATAAATTAGATTCAAAAAAAGCTGTTCGGAGGAATCCGAACAGCTTTTTTTATGGGATTGCAACAAAATATTATTGCGCAGAAAAACGATAAATGGTTTGCGAGGTAAAGGTTTTCCCGGGACGTAAAACGGTACTGGGAAATGTTGGTTGATTAGGTGAATCTGGGTAATGCTGCGTTTCTAAGCAAAAAGCAGAGCGGTAACTATAGATTTTTCCACCTATACCGCGTAGCTGCTGATCACGAGGAGCATCAACGGCGGGCAAAAAGTTTCCTATGTACAATTGTACGCCGGGCTCTGTGGTTAGTACCTCTAAAATACGTCCAGTTGTCGGTTCAGTAATTTTAGCGGCTAATACTAGATCAGTATCATTAATACGGTCGATGACAAAATTATGATCATAGCCACCACCAAATTGCATTTGTTGATGGCTGTCGTTGACGCGCTCTCCGATTGTATGCGACTTGGTGAAGTCAAATGGCGTATTTGCCACAGGTTCCAATTTTCCGGTTGGAATTAAACCGCTGTTAACAGGCGTATAGTGACTCGCATTTAAAAATAATTGATGTGCTAAAATACTTCCATTTCCTGCACCGGCTAAATTAAAATAACTATGATTGGTTGGATTTAAAACCGTTGCTTTATCAGTAGTTGCTTCATAGGAGATGAGTAAAGCATTGTCAGGCGATAAAACGTAAGTGACGGAAATAGTAAGTGTTCCTGGGTATCCTTCTTCGCCATCTTTTGAAATATACGTCATACGCACGCCTTGGCCCCCAGGACTAACAGGCAGCGGTATGGCTGACCACACAACTTTATCAAAGCCAACTAAACCACCATGTAATGAACATGGCTTATTATCAGGGGTATTATTAGTGGCTAGAGAATAAGTTTTTCCATCAAGTGTAAATGAACCATTGGCTATACGATTCGCATAACGCCTAGCAATACAACCGAAGTAGGGAGATTTGCCAGGGGTGGTATAATCGGACAGGGAATCAAAACCCAATACGACATTATCCATTTTACCATC